>EAAG01000009.1:0-14083 GCA_026058435.1 Candidatus Aenigmatarchaeota archaeon
ATCTAGTTTCTTTAATTGTTCTATTCCAATAACAGCTTGTAAGTCAGTTAGGTTATATTTCCATCCTGCATGCTTAATTTCATAGAACCATGAGCCTTCTGTTGAATATCTTTTCCATGCATCTTTGTCTATACCATGCAATCTAAGACTTCTTAGTTTTTTAGCTAATTTTTCATCTTCAACAGCTATTGCTCCACCTTCACCTGTTGTCATGTTCTTTGTTGCATAGAATGAGAAGCATACTATTCCGTTTTTCCCTATTTTCTCTTTATTATATTCTGCTCCAATTGCATGGGCAGCGTCTTCTATTACAATAAGATTATGTTTTTTTGCAATTTCATTGATTTTATCCATATTGCATGGCTGTCCTGCATAATGAACAGCAATAATTGCTTTTGTTTTATCTGTAATCTTTTCTTCAATTTTATTTGGATCCATGTTTAGAGTTTCTTTGTCAATATCAACAAATATTGGCTTTGCTCCTGCATGTATGATAGTGTTTGCAGTTGCTGCAAAAGTTAAAGGAGATGTTATTACTTCACCTTCTGTTATATCATTTGCTATTAATGATAAGTGTAAAGCTGCTGTGCAAGAATTTACAACTATGATATGTTTAGCTCCTGTGTAATCTTTTAATTTATTTTCAAGTTCTATTGTTTTTTCACCCATTGTTAACCATTTTTTTCTCATTACATTGACTACTGCATCTATTTCTTCTTGCCCTAATGATGGTGGGGCAAATGGTAATATTTTTTTAGTCATTTGAATCACTTAACCACTGTTTTGTTTTTTCTATTCCTTGGTCTAAACTTGTTTTTGGTTCCCAATCTAGTATTTGTTTAGCTTTTGCTGGATTGCATAATAGTTTCATAATCTCACTTTGAGGATGAATATGTTTGATATGTTTAATATTTTCTTTGTTTGTTTCTATTGTTTCAGCTAATTTGTTAATAGATACATCAGTTCCTGTACCTGCGTTTATGAATTCTCCAACAGCTTTTTCACTTTCTATTGCTTTGAGTAAGAATTCAGCACAATCTTCTACATATAGTAAATCTCTTGTTTGTAAACCATCTCCATATATTTGAATTGGTTCATTTTTTAGATGTTTTTTGATGAATATAGGAACTACTCCGCCTTCACTATCAGTTTTTTGGAAAGGACCGTATGTGTTGAATGGTCTAACTAAGATAATTGGTAGTTTGTATGTTTTGTGATATGAAAATCCTAACATGTCAGCTGCTATTTTTGATGCTGCATATGGTGAAGCTGGCATTAGTGGATGAATTTCATCTATACCTTGTTCATTATTAGATGTAGCATATTCCATGCAAGTTCCCATTAATAGAACTTTTGTATTTGTTTCTCTTGCTTTTTCTAAGATGTTTATAGCACCTTTGACATTAACATCATAGAATAAATCAGGATTATCAATACTTTTTTGCACATTTCCTTCTGCTGCTAAATGCATGCATGCATCGCATGATGTAAACGCTTTTTCAACATCTGATTTGTTTCTAACATCACCTTGTATGAATTCGAAATTAGGATTATCCATGAATTCTTTGATATTATCTTTTGAAGTGTTTGAAAGATTATCAAGAACAACTATACTATGACCTAGTTCAAGTGCTTTTTTCACTGTCCACCGGCCTATAAAACCGGCTCCGCCTGTGATGAGTATTTTCATTGTATCACTTCAAATCAGATTAGCTGATTTCATTTTTTCTTCCAGTTCTTCTCTTGTTACAGGTTTGAAGTCTTTTGATGAATAATCCTTGACTTCTGCTTTACTTCCATTTGCTTCGTGCAAATGATTGTCAGGGAAGAATTCCTTTATTTCTGGAAGAAGAATAAACATATCTTCTGTTTCTATTGATCTTGCTGCTTCGCTACTTGACATCATTTCTTCATGTGTTTTTTCTCCAGATATCTTTCCTATGATTTTCTTTGTTGCATTTGTTGGTTTTATCATAATTTCTGCTAAATCATCTAGAACAAATACTGGCATTTTCAATATGAATACTTCTCCACCATTCATGATATCAGCTGACTTGAATATAAGTTCTGCTGCTTCATTTTCTGTCATGAAGAATCTAGTCATTTCTGGGTCAGTAACAGTTATTTCATTTGATTTCTTGATTTGTTTTTGAAATATTGGAACTACTGAGCCTGTTGAACCTATGATATTCCCAAATCTTACAGAAGCGAATTTAGTTTTGTGTTTACCTTTGTAATAATTACCAGCTGTTATGAGTTTTTCTCCTAATAGTTTTGTTGTTCCCATTAAACTTACAGGATTAGCTGCTTTGTCAGTGCTTGTAAATATGATTTTCTCTACATTTTCATCTAATGCTGCGTCGATAATATTTTGTACACCCATGATATTGGTTTTGACTGTTTCAAATGCATTGTATTCTGATAGTTTCACATGTTTTAGTGCTGCTGCATGGAATACAATGTCAACACCTTTCATTGCTCTTTGAAGACGTTTCTTATCTCTAATATCACCAATAAGATATCTTAGTTTATTTGGATTTTCACATTCAGAATTAACTTCTTTTTCAAGTTCAAATAATCCTAATTCACTAAAATCAAATGCTCGTATAGAAGCAGGATTGCTCTTTAGCATGTTTTTGATTAAAGCCTTACCAACAGTACCTGCAGCTCCTGTGACAAGTACGGTTTTGTCTTGAAAAACGTTGCTGTAATTATTCATAAGTTCACCTGAAAGCGATTGAAACAATGTTATTACATAAAGATTAAACGCTTAAAAATCATCATTGAAGAGAGTATTTTGTGGTATAATGGTCAGATTGTTGATGGTTACTCCTAAGTACAAGCCTTATTTTGGAGGAGCTTCGCACGTATTTGGACTTATTGCAGAGAATCTTGTTGCTAAATATGGTGATGAGGTTCGTGTTTTAACAAGTTCTGCAAAAGAATACTCTGGTATGCACAAAGGAGTTAAAATTCGTAGATTATTTCCTTATTTTACTAAAAAATGGCAGAAGATATTGTTTGCTCCTATTGGGTTCTTAATGGTGTTCTTCTATTTTTTGAAGAATTCACGTAAATTTGATGTTGTTGAGTCTCATACTGTTGGAGAGATCTGTTTATTTTCACAGATAATGGCTAAATTGTTTAGAAAGAAGTTAGTTAAGCATGTTATTGATATGCATACTTCTAAGCGGTTATTGAAATGGCCTAAAGCTGATAGATATATCAATTGTGGAACTGTGATTACTGATAAAATGATTAAAGCTGGAATTCCACGTACACGAATACATGAGATAAATTTACCTATTGTTTCTAATTCTAACAAGAATTATAACAAAAATAAGAAAGGTGCTAAAATATTCATGTTTGTTGGAGAGGTTTCTAAGAAAAAGGGAGTTAAGGACTTGTTATCTGCAATGTATTATCTACCTAAGACTGGTGAATCTGCAGATATTGAGTTGCATATAGCTGGAACTGGTCCTATGAGTAAGAAAATTGAGAAAGCAGCTAAACATGATGAAAGAATTGTGTGTCATGGACATATGCATCATAATAATGTGATTAATATGATGAAACATACTGATGTTTTGGTTCATCCAACTTATGATGATGTAATGCCATTGACTGTTTTGGAAGCAATGATGATGGGAAATGCTATTATAACACGAGATGTTGGTGAAATTAAGAAAAACGTTAATGGTGCTGGTATATTTGTTCATAATAGAGAAGAATTATTGCAAGCTATGAAAGATGTTATTGAAAAAGATCCTGTTGATAAGAAGAAAAAGGCTTTGAAGCAATTTGCTGAATATTCAGAGCAAGATGTTTATGGTTTGAATAGAAAAGCTGTTTTATTTTAGTAATTCTTTGATTGATTCTGTAACTTGTTTGATTTGAACTGATTCTACACACTCTGCTTTTAGTTTGTCGCAGCTGTCATGTTTGCATGGGTTGCTGCAACGCTTACCCCAGACAGTTTTGATGTTTTTGTTGGTTGGGTTCCATGCTCTCCACATTGGCATTGATGACGTATTGATTGCAATAACTGGTGTGTTTACTGCTGTTGCTAAGTGCATTGGTCCACCGTTAATAGATATGACAAGTGCGCATTTTTTTAGATAACATGCAAAATCTGGGATAAGCATTGTTCCTGACATGTCTTTGGTTTCTCTTGTTTGCACTTTTCGTATATTTTCAATAGTATCTTTGCAGTCTCTTCCTCCAATGAAAACTACTTGATATTTTTCTGGAATAGAATTGATTATAGTTTTCCATTTTTCTGCTGGAAGTTTTCTGTATTTGTCAGTGTCTCTTCCTGGATATATTGCTATAATATCTGATTTTTGTTCATCACATTTGAAAAATACTTCTAAATGTCCATCGTCTATGTTTAATCCAGCGTATTTTAGAGTTTTTAGATTTGTTTCTACAAGAGGTTGTGTTTCTTCAACATCAGCTATAATTGCTTTTCCTGGTTTTATAATTCTTGCAAAGTTTTTCTTTGTTTCTGTTATTGGTGCACCAACTATTAGAACATCATATTTCTTTTTTAGTTTTCTAATTTTGAATATAGCTTTTAGTCCTTTTAGAATTGTGTGCGTTTCTATTTGAACTATTTTGTTTATGTATGGACATGAGTTTAGTATTGGTAATCCAGTTGTTGCACTTCCTATAATTAAAGTTATTTCTGCATCAGGATAATTGTTTCTTACATTTCTTAGTAAAGGAATAGAAAGAATTGCATCTCCCATACTTGAACCTGCAACTATTGCTACTTTAGTCACTTTCTTCCCCACCTTGTTTTATTTCCGGACTAAGTAACTGATAATAGTATAAGTTATTTCGGAAATATCTGTAATGAGGGATTTCACTCATTTCTTTACTTACTTTTTCATCTTGTTCTAAGATTTTATCTTTTGCGTTTTTGAATTCTTCAAATGACATTGGGAGGAACTGTTCTATTAGTTTTTTGTATTGTTTTGCATTACTTTCAGGAAGCATTACTGTGTTAAGATACCATGGAAACATGTGTTTGTACTTTAGTATTTCATCATCTGTAAGCTTGTCAAATTTTAATGGAGATACTGTAAATTCATCTACTTCCATCCAATTTTTTCTAAATAAGTTATTGTCTTTACAATGGTCATGGATAGCTGTATGATAGTAAGGAAATAGGAAAGTCATTCTAATTAAATATGGTTTTAGTCTTGCTAATAATTTCAATGTTTTTTGAATTGTTTCATGGCTTTCACCTGGTATACCTAACATTGAGAATGCGCTTGCTCTAATATTATATTTATGGCAAGTATCAAAAGCGTTTATTAATTGTTCATCGCTAATTGGTTTGTTTAAAATATTTTTTCTTTGTTCAGGATCTCCTGTTTCAAATCCAATTCTTATTTCTCTACAACCACTTTTTGACATTCCTTCAATCATTTCATCTTGCATGGTGTTTACTCTTGCGTTAATTGCATATTCAATTCCATGTTTATTAAATATTCTTTGTTTGTATTCTTTGATGTAGTCCATCATCCATGGTTGATCTAACATTAGTAAGTCGTCGTCAAAATTAAATACTTCTACATAATCTTTGTATTTCTTAACTATAGATTCAAGTTCACTGATAACATTTTCTACATTTCTTTTTCTTAGGTATCTTTTTGCATCGTCACCTACTTTTATTTTTCTTAGTAATGGATTGATACAGAATGAGCAATCATATGGACAACCTCTTGAGAATCCAATGCTAAGCCATTTGTTTCTTAATTCAAGTATTTTTTTAGTATCCATGATTTCCATATCATAGAATGGTAAATTATCCATGTTTTCAACTATTGGTTTTAGTTTATTTTTTATTACTTTATCTTTAGATTTGAAGAAAAATGATGGAGTGTTTGTGTAATCTTCACCTTTTTCCATTTTCTTTATTAATTCTAATAAGTTCCATTCTCCTTCTCCGATACAAAACGCATCAAAGTTAGATTTTTCTAAATCTGATTGCATGATTGTTGCATGAACTCCACCAAGAATTACTGGAATATCGGGAAAGTCTTGTTTAATATTTCCTGTAATTTTATCTGCTTCATCATATTCAAAAGAAGTTGATGTAAAACCAATTAAGTCAGGTTTCTCTTTTTGAATAACTTTATTGATTTCGTTTCTTTCATTTTTAGTTCCATGTTCATTATGTAAATGTAATAGTGCAGTTTCATATCCTTCTCTTTTTAGAACTGCTGACAATATTTGTATTGCTGGAGAAAACGAAATGTGGGTTCCAATATTTGGATAAACAAATAGTACTTTGAAAGACACTATATCACCGCTACTCTATTTTCCATTCATCAAATTTGTATTTTTTGAACCAATCAATATATGCTTGTAGTCCTTTTTCAATATCAAATTCAGGATTAAATCCAAGTATTTCTTTAGCTTTTGTTATATCTGCGCATAGTTTTTGAACTTCTCCAGGTCTTTGTTCTACAAAAACAGGTTCTAAATCACTTCCGCATATTTCTATAATTTTGTATGCTAAGTCTTTGATAGATATATCTTTACCTGAACCAAAATTAATAACTTTTCCATTTGTTTTGTTGCTATCTAATGTTAAGGAATATGCTTTGATTGCATCTTCAATATACATGAAGTCTCTTGATTGTTCACCTGTTCCATAAATTACAGGAGGTTTATTAGCAAGAACTCTTTTTATGAATAATGGAATAACTGCGCCATATCCACTATCTTTTTGATGAGGACCATATGTGTTGAAGTTTCTTATCACTGCAATATCCATGTCATATGATTTTGCATAGGAGTAACATAATCTATCAGCTGCTAATTTTGATGCAGCATATGGAGATTGAGAGTTTGTTGGATGATCTTCATTGATTTTATCTGTCATTGCTGAACCATATACTTCACTTGTTGATGCATATATGATTCTTTCAAAATCTCTTTTCATTGCTAGTTCTAATATTTTTAGAGTTCCTGTTGCATTGATGTCAAAAGTTTCAATTGGTTCTAGAACTGATTTATCAACGTGAATTTGAGCTGCTAAATGGAATATAATATCAGTTTTTGTAGTAATATCTGTTAATAATCTAGAATCACGGATATCTCCTTTGATTAATTTTACTTGATTATGAGATAACATGTCCCAGATATTTCTTAAATCTCCTGTTGTGAAATTATCAAGAATTGTTACTTTATGTCCTTGATTTGCTAGATAACGTGATAGATGGGATCCAATAAATCCAGCGCCTCCAGTTACAAGAATATTCTTTTGTTCATTTTCAGACATGTTGATAAACAGCTCCTTTTTGATTAATGCTGTTTTGTATTAAAGTTTTAAAACGTTTTTAGCATAGTCAATTGTATGAAAATTGTGGTTACAGGTGGAGCAGGTTTTATAGGTTCTAACCTTGTTAAGAGACTTGTTGAAGATGGTCATGATGTTACAGTTATAGATAACTTTCTATTAGGTACTATGGATAATCTTGAACCTGTAAAAGATAAGATAAAATTCCTAGAAGGTGACATTCGTAACAGTGGATTTATGAATGAGGCTCTGAAAGGAGTAGATGTTGTGTTTAATGAAGCAGCTGCTTCAGCTTCTCCTATGTTTATGGAAGATTTGCGAGATGCAGTGTCTGTAAATGTTGATGGTTTTATCAATGTTCTTGATGCTATGCGTAAAAATGGCGTTAAGAAGCTTGTATATGCTTCTACATCATCAATATACGGTAATGCTACACCTCCATTACGTGAGGATATGGTAACAGATATACCTAATTTCTATGCTGTTACAAAGAAATTGAATGAAGATATCTCTAAAGTTTATTCTAAAGAGTATGGTATTGATTGTGTTGGTTTACGATACATGAGTGTTTATGGTCCAAATGAAGAAGGTAAGGGTGGATTAGCTAATTTAGCTTCTCAATTTTTGTGGGCAATGCAAAAAGATGAGAAACCAGTGCTATATGGTGATGGTTCTCAGACACGTGACTTTGTTTTTGTTAAAGATGTGGTTGAAGCTAATATCTTAGCAATGAATTCTGATGTAAAATGGGATATTTTCAATGTTGGTACTGGTAAAGTAACTTCTTTGAATGAATTAGTTGATATTTTGAATAAGTTATTGGGTAAGAATATAGAATCTGAATATATTGAGAATAAGATTAAGAATTACATTGCTGTTCAGCAAGGTAGTACTGAAAAAGCTAAGAAAGGTTTAGGTTTTGAATCTAAGTATTCAGTTGAAGATGGTTTGAAAGAAATAATTCAATCTTTGTAAGCGTCTTTAATTTTTTCTATTAACTGGCTAGTAGACATTCCTGGAATTTTTTCAACAATATACATTTTTCCACCATGTTTTTTCACAGCTTCAGCTTCTATAGAATCTTTACCATATTCTGAACCATTTACATGGATATGTGGTTTTACAGATTCTACAAAAGCTATAGAATCTGGTTCATCATATATTGTTACGTAATCAATACAATCAAAAGCTGCAAGCATTTCTGCTCTTGCATCCTGAGGAACTACTGGGCGCTTATCCCAATCTTTATAACCAATATGTTTTTTCCATGCTTTAACAGATTGATCACTGTTTAAGCCAACTATTAGAATATCACCTTGTTTTTTAGCTTGTCTCATAAAGTAAACATGTCCTGCGTGTAAAATATCGAAAGAACCGTTTGTTGATACAATTGTTTTTCCTTTAGCTTTTAGTTCTTGTACAAGTTTTGTCATTTCTTCACGAGTTTTTATTTTATTATTTTTCTTTTCAACTGATGACAGTAATTCATCTTTAGATGTATAAGCTGTACCAAGTTTATGTACAACTATACCTGCACCATGAGTTGCTATTTTTGCACATGTGAATATGTCATCGGTTATTGTTAATGATAATGCTATTATTGATGTAACAGTATCACCTGCTCCTGTTATATCATAAACTTCATCTGCAATTGATTCTATATCTTTTCTTTCTAATGCATTGTTTTGCGGATTTCTAGTAAATACAGCCATTCCTTCTTTATCTCTTGTAACTAACAAGTGTTTAGCATTAGTTATTTCAAATACTTTTTTCACAGCATGTTCTGTATCTTCTATACCTGTGATTGTTGTTATTTCTTTTTGATTTGGTTTGATAACTGTTGCATTTTTGAACTTTTTGAAATCATTTTTAGGATCAACTATTACTGGTGTTTTATTTTCATTTGCCATGTGAATTATTGTTTCACATATTTTTGGTGTTAATACACCTTTTGCATAATCTGACATAATAATTGCATCAATGTTTGGAATAATGTCTTTAAGTTGTTCTAGTATTTTATTTTCTATTATTTCTGTTATAGGTTTTGTTTTTTCATGATCTAGTCTAGCTATTTGTTGGTTTTGTGCAATAAGACGAGTTTTTGTTGATGTTTGTCTTTCTGAATCAAATACAACAGCAGAACGGTCGATATTTTCTCTTACTAATAGGTTTTTTATTATTGTTCCGTTTTCATCGTTCCCTATAACTCCTGCAAGATATACTTTTTTTGCTAATTTGCAGATATTTTCAGCTACATTTGCTGCTCCACCTAAAGTTGGTTTGTTATTTGTTTGTGTTAGTATTGGAACAGGTGCTTCATGGGATATTCTGTTAATATCTCCAAATATGTAATTATCTAGCATAATGTCCCCTACGACTAAGATATTCTTTTGACTAAATTGATCAATGATTGATGATAGTTCACTAGGAATGTTTGATTTCATCATGAATTTCTAGTAGAGAAAATCTTTAAAATGACCTTTGCAGCTGATAAAATGTCCTTTTCGACGTAGTCTGGTTTCATTTCAAACTTACCATCTTTACCTGCACGGCCAGTTTTTAGTAGAATTGCTGTTTCTCCAAGGTCATTTGCTAGTTTAATGTCTTTGGTGGAGTCGCCAACATACACACTTTGCTTTAAATCAATATCAAATTTCTTTGCAGCATCTAAATGCATCTTAGGTTTTGGTTTTCTGCAGTCGCAGTTGTCAGATTCTTGATGTGGGCAGTAGTATATTGCGTCTATTCTCGCACCAGCTTGTTTTAGACCTTGTTTCATTTTATCATGGGTATTGTTTAGTTCTTCTATTGTTAGTTTTTTCTTAGATATCCATGGTTGGTTAGTTGTAATTATGATTTTGTATGGTAATGTTGCTAATAGTTTCATTGCTTCTACTGCATTTGGTAAAAATTCAAAAGTTTCAGAAGTAACTACACTTTCTCCGTCATCATCACAGATTACTCCGTCTCTATCTAAGAAAATAGCTGGATTACTCATCTTTTACACCAAAAAGTTCTTTTTCAACTAAGTTACATATAATGTGTAAAGCAGTTATATGACATTCTTGTATTCTTGGGGTATCTTCTGTTGGGGCTAGAAATGTAATATCAGACATGTTTTTTATTTTTCCACCTGTTTCACCTGCAAGTCCGATTGTTGTCAATCCTTTTGCTTTAGCTTTTGATAATGCTTTTACTACATTTGAACTATTTCCTGATGTGCTTAGTCCTATTAGGAGATCACCATTTTCTCCTAATGCTTCTACTTGTCTTTCAAAAATATCATCAAAAGAATAGTCATTTGCATATGCTGTCATAATGCTTGTGTCAGTTGTTAGTGCTATGCAAGGTAGAGCTTTTCTTTCCATTTTGAATCTTCCTACTAATTCACCTGCTATATGTTGTGCATCAGCTGCTGAACCACCATTACCGCAGATTAGAACTTTTCTATCGTTTTTGTAGCAGTTGATTATAGCTTCTGCTATATTTGCAATTACTTCAATATCCATCTTTTGTTTGGATTTTACAGAATCGATTATTTCTAATGATATGTCAGATTGATTGATAATTATAAACACCTTTTTGATTATTGTGTCATTAACTTTATAACTGAATCGAATATGTGTTTTGGAGTTATTAGTTCCATGCAACTACGTTCACACTCGCCTTTGAAGCATCCTGCGCAATCTAAAGGCTTATCATCTTCAAGTGGCTGTACAACTTCTCCTAAATCATATAATTCAAATTCATTTTTATTGAAAATGTTGTTCATTAAGACTATTTTCTTTTCTAAAGCAATACCAATATGTAAAGCCATGGTTGCTCCTGTTACCATTAACTCTATTTCATCTACTAATGAGACAAAATCATCAATTTCAAATACACCTAAGTAACGAGCACTACTGTTTTGTGCAATGTACTTGTTTTTTTCATCTTCATCTGGTCCTCCTAGTAATAGAGGAGTGTATCCAGCTTCTTTTAGCATGTTTGCTAATTCAATCCAGTGTTCAATAGGCCATATTCTTGTTTTCCATCTTGGTGAGCATCCTGTGTTTAATCCTATGATAGGACGTTTTATTCTATCTAGCTCTGCATGAACAAGTTTTTTTGGTTTATCTAGTAAATATTTTTCTTTATTATATTCTAATCCAACAATTTCAAATGCTTCTTCTGGATAGCTTTTTGTGTTTGTTCTGTTAAGATTATCACTTATCCCAGTTCTGTATTTGTGAACTGAATCTTCATCAATAGGATAAGATTTTCCATTTACGAGTTTGAATCCTTTTTTTTCATCTGCTTTTACAAGGTTAGCAAGAGCACATGCTTCATTATCTTTGTCTAATGAGTATAGGATATCAAATTTATCTGCTTGTAATTTAGCAATATTCATTACATTGAATTTCAAAGGAATGTCAACTAGATTTGGTAGTATCTCCGGGTATTGAGATATCCATGTTATTTCACATGATGGATATAATTGTTTTAATTTTCTCAATAAAGGAGTTGTTCTTATCACATCTCCTAATGCTCCTAGTTTAACTATGAGTATTCTCTTTTCTATTTTATCATAATTGTTACAATCATTACATTCTACACCAGATTCTTTGTGAAACTTACAAGGACGGTCTCCAAGAAAGTATCTGCAGTCTGTCCTTAATTCATCTTCTATATTCATAGGAATTGCTTTGTAAGTACAGTTTTAAAATCTTTATAATAAGCCTGAGGCTAGTATAATCCATGAGAGTTAAGAAAAAATTTCATGGTTCTGGTTCAAGAAGTTCGAAAGAATTGTTCATTTCAAAGGCTATAGATGGCGCTTGTAAGAAAATGAAGGATGTATGGCCATGGACTTCTATGGAATTTTCAATTGGAAAGGAAATGGCTGATAGAATATTTGTTCCTTTGAATGATCTTTCTATTGATATTAAGGACAATAAGGCAGCTATTGCGTATGTAATGCAAAGAATGTACCTATATTATATACATAAAAGTGGATTCTCAATAGATAACAGGAAAATAGCCCCATTGATAGAGAAGATTGTTGCTAATAGGCGAATGGTTAAGGATGGGTTTGCAGATGATTTATCATACTACTATTACTCTACTCTTGCTGTAAAGAACAAGTATGTTAAGAGTATGGATGGTTTCTTAGATGTTAGCAGTTCTTGGCTTAGTTTCTATGGAGAAGATGGATATAACACTGGAATGTTTAGGGATTTGGTAAGACAAATGTTTAAGATTGAGAGCAATATTGGTAAAGATGGGTCTGAGTTTTTAGCTTATTTGAAGATTGGTTTGAAAGATAATGTGTATAATCACGCAGATGAGATTTCTAAGAAGTATTATGACATTACTAAAACATAAATGATTTTGTTGTTATGGTTGTGTATGGAACATGTTGTAAGAGTTAGGTGGAAAGATTGGAAACCTGTGATGATCCTTAAGAATGATAAAGAACACGAGATTGATTTGTTTTCTGAACCAATTGATATTGAAATTGGTAAATTATGTTGTATTGGATTTAGGAAAAATGGTAAGTTATTTCCTTGTGTAAATAAGAATGAGATTCCTAGTGGTTGGCAATGTCCTGATTGTATTAAGAAAGATGATTATGCTCATTGTATTAGGTGTGATGGTTCTACTTGTTTTAATCCTGAACAACGTCCTGGTTGTATGAAAAATGATTATTATATTTATCTTGCTGCATTTGGTGATTTGTTAAAGGTTGGTTTAAGTTTCAAGTTTCGTTCTTTGCAAAGATTTGTTGAGCAAGGCGCTGATTTTGCAGCTAGAATTGCTCATTTGAAAGATGGGCGCGTAGCTCGTAAATTAGAGCAACATATTGCAAAAACTTTGAATACTATTGATAGAGTTAAGGGTACTCAGAAGTTTGATCAGTTGTTTAAGGATCCATGTGAATCTATGAAGAATATTACTAATGCAATTGATATGCTTAAAGAAAATAATATCAATTATTTGATTGAACCTGAAATTGAGGATTTGCGTGCTTTTTATCGATTAGAGAATATCAAGCACCATCCTGAACATATGGAGATTTCAAGTGGTGTACGTATGAAAGGACAAGTTATTGCATGTAAGGGTAATTTGATATTTTTAGAAAATGAAAAAGGCACTTTTGCCATAAATTCGCATAGACTTGTTGGTAGAATGGTTAAAGTCAATAATTTAAACATTAGTGCTTAATAATCGTTCATAAGGTGTTGGTTTTGCAAGTATACAAAGGTATTGAACTTATTGGTGGCATAGGACAAGATTGTAATGTCTATGTTGTTGATGGTGAATTATTGATAGATGCTGGCTCTGGTTCATTCTTTTCTCAAACACGTGAAGAAATAGAAAATTCAGGATATGATATTAGTAAAATAAAGACTATAGTTAATACTCATTGTCATTTTGACCATACTGGCGGAGACAAGAAAATGCGGGATTGGTTAGATGCTCAAATAGGAATACATAAATTAGATGAGAAAGCATTAGAGACTGGTATTGGTACTTTAGCTGAAAGATTTGGTGAAACTGCTAGAGTTGTTACTGCTGATAAAGGATTGAGTCATGGAGATGTGATTAATACATCTCATTTTGATTTTAAGGTACTTCATACTCCAGGGCATACTCCTGGTTCTATTTGCTTGTATGATAAATCAAAGAGAGTGTTGATAAGTGGTGATACTTTGTTTGCTGATGGGCATGGACGTACAGATATACCAGGAGCTAATCATAAACAAATAATTGAATCTTTGAGAAAAT
>EAAG01000010.1:0-13502 GCA_026058435.1 Candidatus Aenigmatarchaeota archaeon
CAGAATGTCAGCAAAACTAGCAGCTGCACTAACAGGAGCAGATGATAACACAACAAACAAAATAGGACATTTAGCAGAATCAATAGGTATAGGATTCCAAATCCAAGATGACATCTTAAACTTAACTGCAACATCAGGAGAAAACCAATTTACAGAAGAATATCTAGGTTCTGACATCAGTGAAGGTAAAAGAACGCTAATGGTCATTTACACACTAAAAAACAGTTCTGAAAAAGATAAACAACGCTTACTAGAAATACTAAAAATACACACAAAAGATAAAGAAATTATCAAAGAAGCTATATCTATAATAAAAAACTCAAAAGCCATAGATTATGCTAAACAACGAGCAAAAGAAATAGCACAAACATCTTGGAATGATGTAAAAGATATCATACCTGAAAATACAGCTAAGAATAAATTAGAATCATTTGTTAATTTCCTAGTAGAAAGAGATTATTAAGCTCCAAATCTTCTTTGTCTATTACTAAAATCATCAAGACAATTATTAAAATCTTCTTCAAGAAATTCAGGCCATTTTTTATCAATAAACATCAATTCAGCATAAGCACTTTGAAATGGTAGGAAATTACTTAACCTACGATCTCCACCTGTTCGAATAATCAAATCAGGGGCAGGCTGACCATTTGTATAAAGATTCTTTTTAATGATATCTTCATTCAAATCAGAAGGTTTTAGTACACCTTGCATAATTTTCTTAGTTATTTTCTTGAAAGCATCTGAAATTTCTTGTTGTCCACCATATGCAAGAGCAATATTAAGAACATATTTTGTATTGTCTTTTGTAAAAGCTTCAACTTTACAAAGCTTATTCTGCAAATCTAAAGGAAGTAATTTTAATCTTCCTATAAACCTTACTTTAACAGAAAACACATTAACAGGATGTTCATCATTAGATAAAATATCATCCATTTCCTTGCTCATATACTTGAGAATCATTTCTAACTCTTTTTTAGGCCTTGATGTCAGATTTTCAAGAGAAAGTGCATATGTAGTCATGTATTTTATACCTTTTTCACATGCCCATTTCAGAACTTCACGTGCCTTTTTAACGCCATATTCATGCCCTTTCCAAGGAACAAGCTTCAAAAGCTCGCGTGAAAATCTCCGATTTCCATCCATTATTATTCCAACATGCTGAGGTAACATATATTCACCTAAATAATAACATATATACTGTTTTGATTGAACTTAAGCTATTAATTCTAGTAAAATTAAGATAAGTTTATTTATAAAACTATCAAAACAAAGAAATGTATAAATACACGTGATTATATATGCTTGAAATAACTTTAGGATTAATAATTCCGTTTGTCATAGCTATAATAGGAACAACTATTGCAGGATTATGGGATTTATTTACAACAGAAGTACCTGATGAAGTATCTTTTATTGTCATAATTTCATCAGTTTTTTACTGGATTCTATACGGATTAATTCTAAATAATTTTACACCATTATTAGTTTCAATAATTCTTGGAACTATCATATTTGGAGCCGGCTGGTTATTATATATTAAAGGAAAATGGGGTGGCGCAGATGCTCTAATTTTAGCATCAATTTTTTACGCAATACCAATGTATCCTATTATACAAATTATATCAGAAACAACTATATTATTCGTTCTAAACTACTTTGTAAATCTACTCATTGTCAGTCTTGCCTATATGATCATATACACTGTAATTCTTGGACTAAAAAATCCAGAAATAGTTAAGGGGTTTAAACAAGATATCAAAAAAACATGGAAAATAGTAATCGCAATTCCAGCAGCACTAACAATAGCTGTAACTACATTAATATTCCTCACAACTTCAATGATAGCAGTACCATTAGAAATGGTGGTTTCAATACTTCTTTTAATGATATTTTGGAGATATGCTGTAGTTATAGAAACAAAGCACTTTACTAGGAAAATACCAATAACAAAGCTAAAAATAGGTGATGTTTTAATGGCTAACAAGAAATGGGTTGGTATAACAAAAGAGGAATTAGAAAAAGTAAAACAGCGAGAACATAAAATGGTTACAATTAAAGAAGGTATAAGATTTGCCCCAGTATTTGCCATAACCTTATTAGTAACATTTATATTCGGAAATGTGCTATTTTACCTCTTATTGTAGATTTTAAAATGTAATCCTAGAGTGATATTTATGAATCAAGAAATAACAATGAACCTACCAGAACTTCCTTCACAAAGTAATGTTCAAAAGATGTTTGATAAAGCATGCAAGAAAATGAAACTAACAGATAAGGAAAAATCAGCAATTTCTGACTTAGCTATCTATGAATTAACAGATGGTACAAGAACAACAACGGATTTGAAAGGATGGGAAACTTATTTTGATGGTGGTTTATTTGTAATGCGTCTATTCTACCTATTATCACAATTAGGTGTAAAACATTCATATGTACTTACAACAGGGTTCAAGCATCAATCAAGAGAAAACTATAATGAAATCATAAAAGCATTAGAAAAAGAAGTTGAAGTATATCATGAGTTTGCAACAAAAAACAATATCAAACTAAAGTTTGTTCTTGATAAAAAATCACTAAAAAAAGTCAAAGGATTCTTACCAGCTTTAACTAAATTAGAAAAAGAAACTAAAAACAACACAGGAATTACAATGTATATCTTAATTAACTATGATTCTGACTGGGCATACAAAGACAAATCATTCAAGAAACTACCAAATGCTAATGTAATTATCAAACACACTAAAGGTCAGATAAATGAAGGACTATGGTTACCAGGAAAACTACATGGTAATGGTTTTGTTTATGCTCAAAATGGTTCAATGAATCAAATATGGTCAGATATGGATCTAATATATCTAATAACATGTTGCCTAAGAAGCATGACACAACATCAAGGCATGCAATATGCAAGCGCATATCAAGGCAATGAAGACCAAGTTATCAGACATCAAAGAGAAGACAAATTATACATGATTAAGAAGAAATTCAAATTTAGACCAAAAAAACGTGTAGTCTTATTCAGTAAATATGGACCAGAAATATACGAATTCTAAACAAGAGCACTTGCTAATAATCCTAATATCACAAACCAAGTAGAAATACGTATTAGTTTGTATGCTTTACGAACTGGCATTTTAACAGAATATGCTGATAATACAATTGCAGGAATAACACCTAACAAATAAATCAAATTAAATGATTGATAAGAAGCAATCAATACAATAAATGCTAATACCAAAAGTAAGTAAGAAAATATCTTTGTTCGTTTAGTACCAATATAATAAGGAACTGTATGGATATCATTTACTGAATCATTTTTCACGTCACGTATATCTTTAAGCATTTCCCAAGAAAATGTTGTCAAAAATGCAACACTTGCAAGAACAGCAACACCAACTCCTATAACCGGAGATGCTATTAAACTTCCACCAATAAATGCAGAAGCACCTAACCATGCTACACTAATATTCTTTGCCAAAGCAACAGGTTTCAACAAACGAGCATATATAAATGAAACAAATAAATTGAAAACAGCTAAATAAAGAAATGCAGGACTTACAAAAATAGCAAATATAATTCCAATTAAAGCAACAATACCAGATAAAACAAGGGCTTCTTTCATTGAAACCCTTCCAGAAGCAACAGGTCTATTCTTAATATCATCTAAATGTGATGATTTATCAATCTCATAATCATAATAATCATTTATCACATTTCCAAACCCAGTTATAACAAATCCAGCTATAAGCGCAGATAACACAGGAACAATATTTACAATATCGAAAGCAACATTTCCAGAAACAAGAGCACCTATTATTATCGCAAAAATTGTTATTAAGCAAACTTTTACTCGTATCAAAGTCATATACATTGAAAACTTATAACGAACCTTATGCATCATAATAACACCATTAATTATTAAGAACTGAACTTTAAATATCTCAATCAACTATCACAGGAAATGCCTTACCAATTTTCTTGCGAATATTTGTATTTGTCGTTCTAACTACATTCATTACATCATCAACCTTATTTGCTAATAATTCTACTCTTTGTTCTAAAGGTGCAATATTAGGTTTTTGGACATGCATTACCTCAGTGTTAATCTGATCTATTCTTCTCATAATATTCTCAAACTGTGAATTAGATGGTAATTGTGGTATTTTATTATCAACTTCTTTTGCAAATCTTTCAAGTTCTTGTGTAAGGAATTTAATGCTTCTTTCATCTGATCTTTGCTCAGCATTGCCAATTCTATCAGTTAAATCTTCAAGTCTTTTCTCAATATTACCAAAGTCCATTCCTTTCATCTGCTCAGCTAACTGACTTATTTTATATTGGTATTCAGAAGCTTTTTTTGTCATATTTTTCAAAACATCTTCACTTAATCCACCTTTATCAATAAGACCAAACTTTCTATCTAAACGAGACATTTGAGTATCTAATGTTTCCTGAGTATGAATAATTTTATCTAATCCACTATTTATCTTAGATTCAGCGTTTTGCATTCTATTTTCAGTATCTTCTTCAAGTATTACAATTTTCTTAAGAGCATTATCGATTTTTCTATATGTTTCATCTTTTGTTCCAGAAGCCAATTCAATGTCACTTCTTAATTTTTCTTCAATAGCTCTTGCTTCAGATATAGAAGCACCTATTTTATCAACATCAACAGATGTAGCAATAAGTTTATTTATAACATCTTTTCTTTTATCAAGTTCTCTATCAAGACGGTTCTCTAAATCCTTCAATTCTTCTGCTTTTCTACTTACAATACCAATATCAGCAGGTTTAACATCTCTAACACGAGTTAAGGCTTCATTAATTTTACTACTAATCTCCTCAATTTTATCTTTATTCAAAGTTTCAACATCATTTAATCGTTCTTCAAAAGCATCTATTTTTGCTGAAGATTCACTAGAACCAGGTCCTTCAATACTAGGAGCTGTAGAAAGCCTTTTTTCCATATTTTCTAATTTTGCTTGAATATCAGGAGGAATTATACCAGTAACATCAGCACCAGCGCCAATTCTCTCATTAAGCTTAATTAACTGAAGCTCATTCATACGAATAATATCTTCTAAATCATTAAGTCGTGTATCAGAGTCAACAGAACCTTTATCAGACTCAAGTTTAGTAAGTCTCTTTTCAATCTGAAACATTTGCTCTTTATTTTTTTCTTCAAAATTACGCAATTTATCATAAATTTTATCTAATGTTACCATAATTACACCTATTCAATACCAATTAATTGTTTATTTCAAGGGTATATATTAGTTTTGAATGCGCTTAAACCATAAAACCCATAATATTAACACAAGCAAAATAAGGCCCCAAGACCACACAATATCATGTAATAAGAAATACAAGTCAACATCAATAGAAGCTATAAAAAACATAAACCATATTCTAACAAGGTTCACAACAAATATAACAGGTATCAAAGCAAAGCCTAAATATCGTTTTTTACCCCAAAACTGCTTTCCATTATAAATATGAGTAGCTGAGATCAAACCAATAAATGCAATTATTGATTTCCAGCCAATACAATCCCATGCAATATAACCTGCAAATTCGGGTAATGTTATCATAATACCTGAAACTGTAGCAGGAACACCAGTAAGGTTCAAAAACCATGTAATAAACACAGCAACATTTGCTTGCAAAGCAGGAATGGATAATCCAAATATCATAATAGCATACAAAGGTATAGCAAGTATAAGGAATTTCATCAAAAATTTCAAGACATATTTCTGTCTTTTCTTATCTCGTGCATTAGCCTTAATTTTATCAAAAATCATAGAAAGAGTTTCTTTTACTTATTATTTATTGATTATTTCTTGCTAACAATCATGACATCCTTACCATAACGCCATGTAGTAACTTCTACTCCAGAATCAAGCTGTCCTTTGAATTCATCTGGTATATCAACATCAAATGTCTCATATGTCTCTAAATCCATTAATTGAGCAGTATCACCCATAACAGCCACAACTTGAGCTTGTTTCTTAAGAATAATAGGAACTTTTATCTTTGCATCAGCTGGTTTAACTATCATTTTCTTTGCAGTTATGAAAACAGCTCTAGCTGAAACCTTAGCTTTACATGCACCATGCTTTCCAGGCTTACTTGTAGTCATTTTATCTACTTTGTAAACATCGCCTTCTATGATCATATAAGAACCGGGTTTCATCTTCTTCATTTCAGTTAATGTATACTCGCCACTTGCTTCATCAGCCATGTTTTTATCATGACAGCAAATATATTTAAAGGCAAATTTTATTCTAAACATAAAAAATAAAGGTTTTTTAATCTCACACATAAAACAATAATTATGGATAACCCATGGAAACAATTCACCGACGAGATTAGAAACTTGGCAAAAAGTAATAATCTAGAATTACCGCCAAAAAACATCAAAGCAGACATAGCTTTACCATGTTTTGGAAAAGGAGATCCTGTTGAAAATGCAAAAACTAAATCTCAAGAAATTGAAAAAATAATTTCTAATTCAGATTATAGTGGATTAATCAAATCTGTTCAACCAATGGGTCCATATGTAAATTTTGAACTTAATTATGAAAAATTCAATAAACTTGTAATAGAACAGATTCAAGCTCAAAAAGATGAATATGGAAATGGTAATGAACAAGGAAAAATCTTACTAGAACATACTTCTATTAATCCAACTGGGCCTGTTCACGTAGGAAGATTAAGGAATTCATTAATCGGAGATTCTATAAGAAGAATCCTCAAAGCATCTGGATATGACATAGAAACTCATTTCTATATCAATGATATGGGAAAACAAGTAGCATTGATTCTATGGGGAATGAAAAACAATCTACAAACAGATAAAGAACTAGAAATGAATTATGAAAAATACAAAACAAAATCTGATTTCAAAACCATGTTTACATATGTAGCAGCAAACAAAGAAATGGAAAGTAATGAAAATGTAGAAAATGAGGTTGCAAAACTATTACAAGATTCTGAAAAAGGTGGTGAAACAGGAAAAGAACTAAGAGAAATATCTGAAAATTGTGTAAAAGGACAAAAAGATATTTTAAAAAAACTTGGAATTATTTTTGATAAGTTTGATTATGAAAGTACATTTGTAGAAAATAAAGATACTGAAAAAGTGATGAAGCAACTATCAATAGAATTAGTAAAAAAAGATGGAATGATAGGACTTGACTTATCAAAGCATGGATTAAAAAGAGAGAAAGGAATTATGGTTCTTAAGCGAAAAGATGGGACAAGTGTATATACTTTAAGAGATATCGCATATCATCTCTACAAACTAAAAGAACATGATAGAATTGTAACAGTTGTAGGAGAAGATCATAAAGTAGAAATGAAAGAACTAAAGTTTATTTTAGAAAATTACTTTTCATCTGAATTCAAAAGCAAAACAATGGACGTAATACACTATGCTTTTGTTTCATTCAAAGATATGCAATTATCAACAAGAAAAGGGCAAACTGCTCCTTTAGATGCAATGCTAGATCAAGGAATTGAAAAAGCAAAACAAGAAATAGAAAAAAGAGATACATATACAAAAAATATAGATGAAAGAGCAAAGAAAATAGCAGTTGCAGCAATCCGTTACACTATACTTAAACAAGAAAAAAATAAACAAATGACATTCATATGGGATGATGCATTAAAATTTGAAGGTGACACAGGACCATATTTACAATATGCTTATGCAAGAGCAAAAAGTATTCTAGCAAAATCAAAGAAAAAACCATCTCTTGAAAACTTAGAAAACTTAACAGATGAACTAGAAAATAAATTAATAAAGCAACTTGCATTATTTCCATCAACATTAAAAAAATCAGCAGAACAAGAGCAAATAAACGTTATAGCATCTTATCTTAACGAATTAGCTTCAACATTTAATGAATATTATCATAACACAAAAGTTATCGGAACTAAAGAAGAAGAGCAAAGACTAGCTCTTGTACAAGTAGTAGCACAAACATTGAAGAATGCCATGAATCTATTAGGAATAGAAACAATGGAAAAAATGTAATCATTTCTGAAACAAGAAAACCAATTCTTTCTCTTTTCCAGGAATTACTTTCTCTCCTAACAAAGTTAAGTCAGAAAAAGTATCTTTCACCAGTTTCATCCGCTCTTCTTCATTCTCGTTATTAGCAAACAAGCCCAAAAGAAGAAATCCATCTTTTTTCAAAGCTTGCTTAAGTTTTGAAGCATCTTCTAACAAATGTAAAGTATCAATACATATCACAGAATCAAATATATTCTTAAAATTCATGTTCTTTGCTCTACCCATTATCTTATTCTTAATTATGCAACCAGCAAGCATTTTCTTATCAGGATCAATTCCAACAAAATTAGAAATATCTATTCCTTTTTCAACTAAAAACTTCTCAAAAAACCCATTTCCACACCCAACATCTAGTACATGTTTAGAAGATAAGTCCATTTGTTTAACAAAACCCATCATTTCCTTATACTTATGAAGTTGAATTTCTTCCCAATTATCATAAACATCGCTAAAGTAACCCATATATAGGAGTTCAAAGAAATGTTTTTAAGTGATTAGATGCTCGGACTGATTCCATGGATATTAGTATTAATTATGAGTTTAGTCATACTTATCAAATCATCCGAATACTTTATAAAAGCTGCAAAGAAAATTGGACATGCAATTGGAATGCCTGCATTTATCATAGGACTAACAATTCTCGCAATTGGAACGTCTTTACCAGAATTAATAGCATCTATTTTATCTGTTCTCAGTAATTCAAGTGAAATTGTTGTTGGAAACGTAATAGGTTCTAATATTGCTAATATTTTTCTGGTAATAGGAATTACAGCTATCGCATACAAGAAAATAAAAATTAAGAGAAAAATAGCTAATATTGATATTATATTTTTCATTGGTTCAGCACTCTTATTTACAGCAACTATACTAGATGGTGTGTTTGCTTTTCACGAATCTATACTATTCATAGCATTCATAATAGTATATTTTTTCTGTATATCAAGAAATAAAAATAATAAACGTAAAGACGATAAATACAAAGAAATCAAAAATCTTGCTAGAGATACTGACAAACATGATAATTGGGAAACATTCGCAATTTTGATAATAAACGCAATTCTAATTTATATCAGTGCAAAATATACAGTAGAATCAATTATACAAATTTCAGACTTTCTAGTAATAGGAAAAGAAGTAATTGCTGCAAGTGTAATTGCTATTGGTACATCTTTACCTGAATTAACTGTTTCATTACAAGCTGCAAAAAGGAAACACTTTGATATGATGGCAGGAAATATCATTGGTTCAAATATTTTCAATATTTTAGCAGTAATGGGAATACCTGCTTTATTTGGAACACTCATAATACCTCAGGGATTAATACTATTTGCATTACCAATGATGCTAATAGCAACAGTACTCTATCTTGTAATGATAAAGGATAGAAAAATAACAAATTGGGAAGGAATGGTATTCATATTATTCTATTTATTATTCATGCTTAGATTATTTGGTTTAATCTAACTAGCTCTACTAACTCTCTGAACAAGACTACTTCTTTCTTTAGAAAGTTCTTTCCCAGTCTTAGCATCAGCATCAATTGTCAACACACTCAAGTTATTCAAAATAAATACAAATGTCCATACTGGTATTACTTTTCCCTTAATTTCCTTATTATGAAGAGTAATCATAATGTTTCCAATAGTTTCCTTAATATCTTTCATAAAACCAGAAACTATTTTTTCAGGATCAATATACTTTTGATTAGACAATTCGGTCATTCTATTTACAGCATCTTCAGGTTCAGAAATAGAAAGATTATCATTAGCTTCAACACTTACAACTTTATTTGTCTCAGAATCATACAAATGTACAGAATATTTATCTATACTTATTTTACTAGAAACCTTAGGCATGCAAAAAACAGATGCTAAAAAATAATTCTTGTCAAGAAGGCCTTTCACTTGTTCGTCGTCCAGAACCTTCTTGAATAAAAAATCGAATTTCATGCTATAACTTAAGAATAATTGTTTTTAACATTATTCTTTATCTTTTTTTGGAGCTTCTTTTTTAGGAGCTTCTTCTTTAGCTTCCTCTTTAGCAGGCTCAGCATCTCCTTCAGCAGTAAATACTTCAGGAACTTTAGCAGCTACAAAATCAATAACTTCCTTTTCTAAAGGAATAGTGAATGATTTCCTGTAGCGTCTTTCACCTTCTGGTGTAAAGAATCCGCGGCTCAAAGAAACAAAGACGTTTTCTCCGTCTTCTGATATAGCTTTTTTCTTAGCAACTTCCAAAAATTTTCCGTCGCCAAATTTAATTTCTTCAGCTTTTATTGTTACAAATTCTACCATTTTAAAACCTCCTTATTTCACTTGCAGACTTTTCGGGTCTGAAGGTTATCTGTAACTAATTGAATAAAACCAAATACTTAAAAAGGTTCATTAATCAAGAAAAAACTCCTTCAGTTCTCTAGAAGGATCAACAGTAGTAACAAACTTTATAGTATTTGGAAATATTTTTCTATAATTCAACCAACTAAATCTCTTATCCATAAATATACTAGCACCTCTATCAGTCTCAGAACGTATACATCTACCTGAAGATTGAACAGCTCGCTGAACAGCTGGAAATGAATAAGCATATTCCCATCCTTTTCCAAATTTCGTATCATAATAATCAATCAAAGCCTTAACTTTGAGTGTAAGCCTTTCAAGGGCAATCCCTACAATAATAACAGTAGTTAATTGCATACCAGGAAAGTCAACTCCTTCTGCAAAAGAACCAGCTTGACAACCCATTAAAACTGCATTCTTATCATTAACAAAATTATGGTAAAATTCAGATTTCTCTTTTTTATTCATTAAATTTGTCTCAACAAAAAGAGTCTTATCAGTTTCAACAAAACGCATTATATCATCTCTCATTTGATAAGAAGGAAAGAATACTGAAGCATTACCTTTACACGAATCAAGGCATTTTGTTATATATCTTCCAAATTTTTCATATTCTTCTGGTGTACGATTTTCATATTTTGTAGTAACATCAGGAATCAATAAATCCAATCTATTTTCAATAGGAAATGAAGAAGCATATTCTTTCATAACTGTTCTTGAGATATCAAAACCAAGTAAGTCACGATACATTTCCATTGGTTTTAGTGTACCAGACATGCAAATACATGAATGGACAGTATCTATAATATCTTTTGATATTATTGATGGATCTAAGCAATCATAACTAAGAGAAATTAATGATCTACCTCTTCTATTGAAATCTTCACTAACAATCCTAGTAAAGCCTTCAAAATCCTTTCTCCAAGAATCAAGAAACAACCCAATAGAACCAAGAAATGACTTTTTTTGTTCATCACGAACTTCTTCCCCAATAGCTTGCAAATCAACAACTAATTGATCATAATCTGTAATACTATCAACAAGCTCTTCTTTGTCAACAAATCTCTCCTTTTCTTCAGTCCTGTAAATAGAATTTAGAATATCAGATATATTTTGAACTTCTTCTTCAAGTTCAGGTGCATATTTTGAAGACTCTTTCAAAGCATAATTAAGAACAGAAGATGTCATTCTTTTTGACATTAATTTCAAAATACGATTAGGAAGATTATGTGCTTCATCAACAATCAATATAATATCATCTAAAGCAATATTTGCTTTTTCCATCACAGAATCACGAGCCGATGAAAATGCGTGATAATAATCACCAACAATTATATCCGCCTTTTCTGCAAGCCGGCATGCCATTTCAAATGCACAAAAATTACCTGAACATGATTTTAGTTCTTCAGCATGCATTGGTCCTTTTTCAATAAGTTCGTAAACTTTTGCATGAGCCTGAGGAGTAAACTTTGAACCAAGTTTAGTCATATTGTAATATTTACATTTCTGATCTTTACGCATATTTTTGCAATAATCTGGAAAATCTGTAGAACCTAATAAATCAACATGTTCTTGATTACAAAGCCATTGTTTACCAATTATATCAACTGCCTTAATATCTTTTCCAGTCTTTTCTCGTATCAAATTCACCGTATCAATAGCCATTTTATGCTGTGAATGTCTAGGAGCAACAAAAAATATTTTCTTCTTACCTGGGTGTTCAATCACATATTCTAAAGCAGCTGAAAGAACAGCTGCAGTTTTACCAATACCAGCAGGAGCATCTGCAATAAGATGTTTTTTATTTTTTATAGTATGAGCAACATCACTAATAAATTCACTTTGTCCAGCACGTATATTAGAAAACGGAAAGAATTTCATTACATTGATTTATTATCAAAGGTTAAATAACCTATACTAACTTTTTCTTTTAACATTAAAATTAACAACCACAACAGCTATTATTAAAACAACTATTACAATCAAAAACATATTAAGAAATTCTTGCACTTCAGGTATAACTGTAAGCAATTCTTCTTTAACTTGTCTTGCACTAGAAATCTCGTCACCTACAAACACACTCTCATCATGTCCATTTAATTTTGTAAAATCGATTTTTTCAGCAGCTTGTATATATGGCATAGTATCTGAAACTTTCATTAAAAATACTCCAAACATACTCATCACTATAAGCACAACGGTTATGGATAATAGTGTATTTGTTTTTACCATAGATATTTGTTAATTCAAGACATATATTAAGAAAAGCGGTATTATATTTTTAGAAAACACGCGAAAAAAACGCTTTTATAGTTTATGTATATATGTTTCGCAGAAGTGATGAAAAATGGATAAAAAATATGTATTTGCATTTGAAGAAAACAAATCTACACCTGAAACTATCATGCTTTTAGGTAACAAAGGAGCTCAATTAGCAGAAATGTCACATGCTGGTATTCCTGTGCCACCTGGATTTACAGTTACTACAGAAGCATGTAACGAATATTATGAAATAGGTAAAAAATGGCCTGAAACCCTTGAAGAGCAAGTTAAGGAAAAATTAGAAGAACTTGAGAAGAAAATGGATAAAAAACTAGGTGCTGGTGAAAATCCATTATTTGTTTCAGTCCGTAGCGGCAGTTATGTTTCTATGCCTGGAATGATGGATACTGTTCTTAATTTAGGAATGAATGACAAAAGTGTAGAATCATTTGCAAAAGCTGGTGGAAATGAAAGAGCTTCATGGGATTCATACAGACGATTTGTACAAATGTATGGCGATGTCGTAATGGGTGTAGAACACGCAGCATTTGAAAAAGTACTTTCAACTAAAAAACAAGAAAAAGACGTAAAAAATGATACTGAATTAACTACAGATGATCTAAAAGATGTTGTTGAAAAGTTCAAAAAACTTATAGTTAATGAAAAAGGCGAAGAATTCCCACAAGATCCTTGGAAACAATTAACACAATCTATTGATGCTGTTTTTGGTTCATGGAACAATACACGTGCTATCAAATATCGAAGAATAAACCAATTAAAAAATGACGCTGGTACTGGTGTAAATGTACAAGCTATGGTATTTGGAA
>EAAG01000011.1:0-13311 GCA_026058435.1 Candidatus Aenigmatarchaeota archaeon
AGGGATTATAAGAATAAATTCAACAGATGGTTTGATAGTTAATGGAAAAATATTAGTAGATGGAAGTAATGGTGGTTCAATTTCGCTTCATTCATGTGGAGGAGGTTCTGGTGGTAGTATTTATGTTAATACGAATGATTTGTCAGGAACTGGGGATATTTCATCAAATGGTGGGTTTGGATTAGATGGATCTACAGCTTTTGGTGGTGGTGCGTCTGGAGGAAGAATAGCGATTTATTCCACAACAAATTCATTTACAGGAAATACGTGGGCTTATGGTGGTGTTGCTGCTGCTATTGATAATCAAGCTGGTTCTCAGTTTGTAGGATATGGTCCTGCTGGAACTATTTTTACAAAATTGGATTCTGAAACTTATGGAACTTTGATGATAGATAATAATGATACAACCGAACAATTTGCTTTAACATACACAAGATTAGATGGTTCAGGAAGTTATAATTTTGATAATATTTCTGTAACTAATAAAGGACATTTAGAAATTCAGCCAGAAGAACATCTTAATCTTTCTAATACTAATTTTACAGGAGATAATGATGTGCAATCTATGATAAGTATTATGGGGGAAGTTACACTTACTAAGAACTTTACATTGATTGGCGTAACTTTAGGTTTGAATAATGGTACAACTGTTAATGAATTGGAAAATATAACAATTGGAAATGGAGGAAAATTATCTCATACTCAGAATGGTGTTGGTGATGTTTATAAATTAAATTTGACTATGGAAAGTTTAGTTATTTTATCTGGTGGAGTAGTTGATGTGACTACAAAAGGATTTATGTGGAATGAAGGTGATGGTTCAGGAACAGATTCAAGTACGCATGCTGGTGCAGGTGGCGGTGGTTATGGAGGAGATGGGGGAGATGGAGAATCTGGAAGAGCTGGAGGTAGTGCTTATGGTAATGCTGCACGTCCAAATGAATTAGGAAGTGGTGGTGGAACAACTCTAGCAGAACCAAAAGGTGGTGATGGAGGAGGTTCTATACAAATAAATGCTTCACATTTGGATGTACAAGGACAAATATTGTCTAATGGTGGTCTTGGTGGTGATTCTCAATATAATTCTGGTGGTGGAGGTTCTGGAGGAAGTATATGGTTGATTGTTAATAACATAACTGGTTCAGGATTAATAATGGCAGCTGGTGGTAATGGTGATGATGGAAGTACTGCTGACGGTGGTGGTGGAGGAGGAGGTAGAATAGCAATATGGTATTCTATGGATAATGCATCTTTTTCTGCTACACTTAGTGTTGCAGGTGGAAGTGGTCCTGGTTCTGCTACAGATGGTGCATCAGGAACGATGTTTTTTGGAGATCCAACTGCTCCTACAATAACTGCACATAATTTAACTTATGAATATCCGAATAATGTTTCAGTGTTGTTTAACTTTACTGATGACAGTATTACTGATTCATTTAGTATAAATGATACAACTAATTTTGAAATAAATAAAACAGGATTTCTGTTTAATATATCTAATTTAGTAGTAGGAGTTCATTGGCTTGAGATCACAGCTAATGATACAACTAATACTACTGCAACAGATGTTATATGGATAAATATTACAGATACTACCGTTCCTACAATATCACTTGTTTCTCCTACTCCAGCAAATAATTCTATAATAGATATAGATGGAATTTATGTGAATGTTACTACAACTGATTTGAATAGACATTATGCTTTTACTGACTTTAACAATTCACTTGCAGGATGGTGGAAGTTTGAAGGAAACGTTTCTGATAGTTCTGAAAATGGAAACAATGGAACTATTACAGGGGATCCTCAGAATGTGACTGGAATATTTGGTGGTGCTTATGATTTTGATGGGACAGGTGATAAGCTTACTATGGATGAAGATTATAATGATATTTTAGACTTAACTGCTAATAGAGATATGACTTATTCAATGTGGGTTAAAACAGGTACTGTAAAAACAATGAACCCAGCTTTGCTTGATAAAAGAGAACGTGTTTCTGATACTAATTGGAAAGGTATTGTAATAAATATTGATGATGGTGCTACAAGTGGACAGATTCGATCTGAATTATATTATGGTTCTTCTGGTAGTGCTATTCAGTCTATAGGAACTACAAATATTAGTGATAATACATGGCATCATGTAGCTGTTGTTTTAGACAGAAATTCTACTCAACAAATTTATGTTGATGGTATTTTGGAGGATAGTGATTCTATATCAGCATATGCTGCAACAGATCTAAGCCATGATTATGACATGAGGATTGGTGCAAAATCTGATGCTGATAGTTCTTATACTAATTATAAAGGTTACATGGATGAATTAATTGTTTTCCAACGTGCTTTAACTGCTGATGAAATTAAATCATTATATAATGCGAGTGAATATTCTTTGGGTGCTAATTATACTAGTTTGGAAGGTAGTGTGAATTATACATATAAATCATATGTGGTGGATATTGGTGGAAATACGAACGATACTGGTGTGCAAAATGTTATTATAGATACTGTTGCACCTACAGCAATATTTGTTGCACCGACAACATCAAATAATAATATAACTTCCAATACTTCTTTAGAAATGAATGTGAGTATTGTAGATGCTAATCTTGAGAAGGTTATATGGAATTGGAATAGTACGAACTTTACTGTGTTCAGTAATGATTTAATTTTGTTCATGAACTTTGATAATCGTTCAGAGTTAGGTGAAAGTAATAGTATTGTGAAAGATATAAGTGATAGTGGAAATGATGGAGATGTAAATGGTGCTAATTCTGTAACAGGTGGTAAATATGGTGGAGCATTTAATTTTGATGGAAATGATGATTGGATTGATTTTGGAGATCAAGCAGAATTTGAATCATTTTCGGATGGTGGAACTATTTCAGCTTGGATACAGGTTGGTGATATTACTCAAGATGGAACTATAATGTCTAAAAGGACTAATACTGGCGATAGTTTTACATTTCTTTTTGATGATGCGGCTGGTGTTAGTGGGAGAACTGACGTATTAACATTTTTTGTTGATAATGGTCCTAGTAACAATAGGATAGAAAGTTTACAATCCTTATCTGCAGATCAATGGTATCATGCTGTTGCTGTTGATAATACCACAGATCTATTATTATACATTAATGGTGTTCTTGATAATAAAACTGCTACATCGATTGGAATGGGAACAAATACAGTTAATCCTCTTCGAATTGGTGCTAATGCAGTTAATACTTCTGATTATACTGGACTTATGGATGAAGTTATGCTATGGAATAGGTCTTTGACAGCGATAGAAGTTTATCAAATGTATGTTACTAGTTTGCAGAAGTATAATACTACACAGTGGTATTTGTATGTAAATCAATCTTTGAATGCGACTGATGTTTTAGTAAGTAATCCATATATATTCCAGACATGGGTAGAAGATGAAGTATATCAGGTTGGAAATACTGAAATGAGAAATATAACCATCTTAACAAATATCTTACCTAATATAACTGTGCCAACATTATCTCCTGCTGCAGCGTTTGGTAATACAACATTAAATGCTACAACAACTGCAAATGATGATGATTATTTGAATGATACAACTGTTTGGTTTAATTGGTATGTGAATAGTGCACTTGTGTATACTAACTCAGCTACAAATGTAATTAATGGAACTGTTGGTTCTCAGTTACTTGGTTCAGCTAACATTTCAAAGTTTGATAATGTAACTGTTGAGGTATGGGCTGATGATACTATTGAGAATTCTACTAGACAAAATAGTACAACATTGTATGTGGAAAATTGGATTGTTACTACTGGACCTACATTAGCAAACCCTTCAAACAATACAATGAAAGTTTATACAAATGATACAATGTATTGGGATAATGCTTCTTCATTAGATACTGCTGATTCAGATACATTTAGTTATGTATTACAAGCATCTGATATTGAAAGCTTTAGCAGATTAATGTTCAATAGTTCTGTAAGTGCGTTGAATCATACTAATGAAACATGGCCTGACCAAGACTTTAACAATAGTATATTCTGGAGAGTACGAAGTTATGATGGTAATAATTACAGTGATTGGAGTGCGCATAGAAATGTTAGTGTAGTACAAGCACGTGTTGCATTTACTTCACCTTCGAATAATTTGACAGCTTATCCTGGTGCATCATACAACTTGGTATTAAATGAATCAAACCATACTGAGTGGACAAGTTCAGTAGTTGTATTTGTGGATAATGATGATCTTAATACTACTTACACAATGGAATTCAGCGATGCTACAGGACTGTGGTCATATCTCTATACTGTTCCAGAAGACTTGCCAGCTCGTGTATTAAGCATCAAAGCTTATGCATATAATGACACATCTATATCAAGAGAAAATGTTACAGACTTTATGAATTTGAGAGTAACTAGACCAGTAGGTGTTGCTGTTGGTGCTCCAAACATATCTGTGTTTAGACCTAATATAACAAATACTATACCAAATTCAACTGTTAATGTAACTTTGAAAGCAATTCTTGATACAGTACTAGTTGGAATTACATTCAATTTAACTCATCCAAATGGAACTAATTGGATAATGTCACCTGATACATCATGGAATGATGATACAGCTTTCTTGTATAATAGATCATACATAATAAATATGTCTAATAATGGAACCTATACGTTCCAAGCTTCAGTAACAGACATAAATGGTCAACAAACTGTTGAATACGAAGAAGCATTTGCCCATGAAGCTCAGTTATTCCAACTACAGGCATTAGGTTCTAAACATATGCAATTATTTGATAAAAATAGTGATTATAAATTTGGAAATGGAACTGATAATATGACAATATCGCTTCCATTTGGAAGTTATGATGTTAAAATACAATTGGAATATCCTACAATAAGATTATATAATGTATCACTTAATAGTTCTGTAGATGTCAATAATACTTTGAGAGTTCTTTTGAGATATAATGATACTGCTGAAAGTATGGCACCACCAACAGGACGACGTTCTGTTGATCAGTTTATACTCAATACAACAGCGTATCCAGGATTAATAATAATGGAATATAATTATACAAAACACATTAACACTCTTGCAGATGAGGATAATGTGGAAATATGGAGATATAATGAGAGTAATGAATGGATAGAAATACCTACAAATATTTTCTCATCATTGAATCGTGTAAATGCATCATTAACAAACTTCTCATATTTCCTTTTTGCAGAAACAGCATCACCAGTTCTAGTTGTTGTTTATCAACCAGCTGGTGGGGGAGAATCACGTATCTATATTAATACTGGTGGCGAAGCGTATCAATTAGATCTTATAGTACCTGCTTTGCTTACAATGGGAACTCGTGATAGAGCAGAAGCACCGATTATACTTCACAATACTGCTAAACATTTGAATATGAGTAATATATCTATATCTGCTTCTACTGAAACAGAAGGATTAACATTTGAATGGTCAGAAACAAATTGGAATTATCTTGCAGCTGGTGAAAAGTCAGCAACAAGCTTAACAATTATTAGTGATACAACCGAAACAAAGTATAACATTACTATAGATGCTGTTGCGTATGCTCTTACATCAACTGGTTCAACAAGATTAGAATCAACTGAAGTAATAATGATAGACCTTTCTCCATACACTGGTGAGATTGCAGCAATCTATGATAATATGATATTTGCAAGGAATCTGTTCTCAGAAAATCCAGAATGTTATGAATTATCTGAATTGTTAGAACAAGCTGAAGTAGCAATTAATGCATCTGAATCAGGAAAAGCTGCGACTATGATGGATTCAGCAATTAATGCATGTAGAGATCTTATGACTTCATTAGGAAAACAATTGAGGTATCCGTTACCAAAGATAGATCTAATGTTAATTGCAATAATAACTGCTATAGCAAGCTTTGGTGTTTTTGTATATATTTACGTCAAGCATCTTAAAGATTCAAGAAAAAAGAAGAAGTTTACTCCAACAACAGGAAAAATAATGTGTAAGCATTGTGGTAAGTATTTCAAGAGTCAATCAGCTCTTGCTAACCACAATAAACGTGCACATGGAAAATAAGTGTTTTATATTAACTAAATTACGATAAAATAATTGTAAAGGATGAATTTTATGGCTAAGAAGTTGAATAAGAACGTGAAAAAAGAATTTGATAAAATGCGCCAGGATATGCGCAAACAATTAGCAAAAGAAGCTTCTAATATTAGTTTTGATACTCCTTCAAAAAAATCAGTTAAAAAATTACATCCTAAGAAACCAGTTAAGAATGTTAAAAAAGATTTTGCAAAAATAAAATCAAGTATGAAAAAAACTGAGAAACGTCTTGAAAAACCTGGTAAACCAAAATCAGTTAAGAAACCAGTTAAAGTTGTAAAGAAAGTTCTAAAACCTGTTAAGAAACCAGTTAAAGTTGTAAAGAAAGTAAAGAAGCGTGTCAAAGCTCCGAAAAAAGATAAGATTTCATTTAAAGTTACTAGAAAAGAGGTTGAGGAAGTTTATAGAAAGAAATCAACAATTCCTATTTCACGGGCACATACAATAACAAAAACAGAAATAAAATCAGCAAATAAACTTCTTGATTCAATAAAAAATGAAATGGGTAAAGTTGTTATTGGACAAGAAAATGCAATAAATGAACTACTCATGGCTATACTTTGTGATGGACATGTTCTTGTTGAAGGTGTTCCTGGAATTGCAAAAACTTTGATAATTAAAGCACTGTCAAGAGTTATTGGTGCTGGTTCTCAAAGAATACAGTTTACTGCTGATTTACTTCCAACAGATATTATTGGTGTAAGTACTTATGAAAAGTCATCTGGATTCAAGATAATTAAAGGGCCAATATTTACTCATTTTGTTCTTGCTGACGAAATAAACAGAGCATCACCTAAAGTTCAGGCTGCTTTGCTTGAGGCAATGCAAGAAAGACAAGTAACTATTTTCAAAGATACGCATGCTTTACCAAAACCTTTCTTTGTTATGGCTACTCAGAATCCATTGGAATCATTAGGTGTTTATCCTTTGCCACAAGCACAAATAGATCGTTTTATTTTCAAGGTAATTATGGATTATCCAAATTCTAAAAATGAACAGAAAATATTGATGAACAATGTAACTATACGCGATTTTGATACTTATGGAATTAAACCAGTTGCATCTCCTGATGATATACTAAAAATGCAAGAACTTGTTAAGAAAGTTTATTTGAATGAAAGAATGGAAAGATATATTGTAAATATTATTGATAAGACAAGAAATGCTGGAGATGAAGATTTGGGAAGATTTGTTCAATGGGGCGCAAGTCCAAGAGGTTCTATTTCATTATATATTGCATCAAAAGCTGCAGCATTACTAGAGGGTTCTGATTATGTTAAACCTCAGCATATAAAGCGGGTATTGCATCAAGTTCTTCGACATAGAATTATTCTAACATATGAGGGACAGGCAGAGGATATTAATACAGATGATGTAATAGACCAACTTATTTCAAAAGTTAGTGTTCCTTAGGTGATTTCTGTGTTAGGAAAATCAAAGAAAAGTAAGTCTGAAGCTTATTTAGATAAAAAAGAGATACCACTACGTTTCAAATATAATGTTAAGCACTTGGAAATAATACCTAAAAGGCTTGTTAGTTCTATGTTTATGGGAAATTATAAGAGTATATTTCGTGGCCGTGGTTTAGAATTTGAAGACTTTAGGCAATATGTTCTTGGTGATGATGCACGTCTTATTGATTGGAGAGCTTCATTGAAAACAGGTGAATTATTGATAAAAGAATTTATTGAAGAAAGAAATCTTAATGTATTCTTTATCCTTGATGTTAGTTCAAAAATGTGTGCAGGTTCTATTGATAAATTTAAAAATGAATATGCTGCTGAATTTGTAGCAGCAGTTTCTTATGCTGTTATGGGTGTAGGTGATTCTGTTGGTCTTGGTATGTTTAGTGAAGATGTAATAAATTTTGTACCTCCAAATACAGGACCAAGTCAATTTTATTCTATACGAAAAGAGCTTATTAATTCAGAAAATTATGGTGGTGGGTATGATTTGAAAAAAGCTTTGAAGTACTTTGGAGAAATTGTTGAAAGAGGAGCAATGTTATTGGTAATTTCAGATTTTATAGGAATAGTGAATCAAGAAGGTTCAGAAGAGTTAGAGACGTTATTGAAGACGTTATCTAAAAAATATGATGTTATAGGTGTAATGGTTCGTGATGTAAGAGATAGAGAACTTCCAAGAGGAGTTGGTAATGTGCTTGTTTCTGATCCTGAAACAGGTAAAGAAGTTGTAATAAATCCTGATGAAATGGGTTCTGAATATGAGAATTATGTCCGCGCTGAAGAAGATAGTATTAGAAAAATGTTTATTAGAAGTAATGCTAGTATGTTGATGTTAGATACTAATAAATCATTTATGTATCCTATGCTTAGATTTTTTAAGAGACGGAGTGAACAATTTAGGTGATTAATATGGCTATAATAACATTTGCAGAACCATTGTATTTATGGTTTTTATTCATAATACCAGTATTTTTTATTCTTCATTATCTTGGAGAAAAAGCTGTTCAAAAAAAGGCTTTTAGATTTTCAAATTATCGTGCTATAGAAACTGTAATGACTTCTGGAAGAGTTTCAAGAATGATATTCAAGAGTAAAATATTCAAGTATTATGTTTTTCTTGTGATGAGAACTGCGATATTAGCTCTCATTATTCTTGCAATTGCAGGAACTACTATCCATTTTTATGGAATGAGTAGTGACTTTGATTTTGTTCTTGCTATTGATACTTCTCTAAGTATGTTAGCTGATGATATGTATCCAAATAGACTTATAGCTGCAAAGAACTCAGCTTCAGTTTTTTCAGATGGCTTAATGGGAAATACTAGAATGGGATTAGTGACATTTTCAGGGGTTTCTTCTGTGCGACAAATGCCTACTACTGATGTTGGTAAGATTAAGAATGCTATACATGAGATAGAAATTAGTAGAAGTGGTGGAACGTCTATTGGTGATGCTATTATAACTTCTTCAAATTTACTTTACAATAGTCCAAAAGCTAAGATTATTATAATTCTAACAGATGGAAGAAGTAATGTGGGAGCAGATCCTGTAGTTGCTTTAGAATACGCTGCTAAAGAAAATATAATGATATATACTATTGGAGTTGGTACAGAAGATGGTGGGCAATTTATACCAGGTGTGAATGTTACTACAAGTCTTGATTCTGAAACTCTTGAGTTTATAGCAAATGAGACAGGTGGAAAGTTCTATCATACAAAAGATGAAGATGAGCTTATACAAGCTTATAGAGATATTGCTTCAACTTCATTTTCTGAAATTTCTATGAATATTAGTTTATGGCTTGTTTTAGGAGCGTTCATGTTGCTTCTTTTAGAATGGCAATTAGCTAATCTTAGATATAAAGTAATTCCTTAAAATTGATATTCTCTTTATGTGACCTTATCACATAAATATGTGACCTTGTAACATGTATAAATATGCCTGAAATGTATAGATAATTGTATGAAAAAGGGAATGCAGCAATATTTTGTGTTTCAGCTCAATTTTGAAAAGATGAAAAGGAGTCAAAAGGTTAGTTCTTGGAGAAAATTATATGGTTATACTCAGAAAATAGGTAAAAAACAATATGAAACTGTAGGATTAGTTAAAAAAGTTAAAGGAAAGCACCTTAGCAAAGGTATTTTGATAATTCCTGGTTCTAAGAAAGATAAATTCATCAAATTTTTAGATAAAAGCGGTATAAATTACACGTTTTTTGAAGTATGGGGGAATGATCTTTGTGATTAGTCAAGATAATGCTCGATATGTGATAGTATTGGTATTTGCATTAATTATATCTGTAGGAATTGGTTTCTTAGCTCCTGGCGTGCCTACGGGATATGCGATATATAATGTAAGTAATGGTACAACTATTTTTGAATGTGGAGATATTGTGGAACCTGGAACTTATACTTTGAATCAATCGTTTAATACTACTGGAACTTGTATACAAATACAATCTGATGGCGTTGTGTTAGATTTTGCAGGATTTAATATTTCTGGAAGTGATTCAGGAAATGAAGACGGTATTTCTGTTTCAGGGTATGATAATTTAGTTATAAAGAACGGATTTATTTATAATTTTGATGATTCAGGGATTAGTCTTGGAACTGTTGATACTATTACTATAACAAATATGACAATAAATGGAACTGGGGACGGGTTGTGGGTTGTTGGTGTTGTAAACAGTAATATAACAGGAAACATAATTACTAGTTCTGATAGTGGTGGTAGAGGTATTGTGGTTGGCTTAGGTTCAAATAATAATTTAACAAATAATAATGTTACGACTCCTTCCAGTGGAATTCGACTTACCTCAAGTTCGAGTAGCGCAATAAATAACACAGTCATAGTTTCTGGATCTGGTGCTGATGGTCTTTTAATTGGTATAGGATTTGATAATGTTGCAATAGATAACACAATCATAGTTTCTGGTTCATTGGGTGATGGAATCCAAGTTACCTCAAACTCGAGTACTGTGGTAAATAACACAATCACAGTTTCTGGAAGTGGTGATGGTATATATATTTCATCGGATTCAAATAATGTAATAAATAACACAATCACAACTTCTCAAAGTACTACTAATGGTATTCTTATTTTTCCAAATGCAACTGCTAATAATTTAACTCATAATACAATCACAACTTCGGGGCTTTCAGGTTTTGGTGTTTTGGTTTCCTCATATTCAAATACTTTAACAAATAATACAATTACAACTTCTAATGCTATTGCTTATGGTATTATTCTTAATTCAACCTCAAATAATTTAATAAATAATATAATTACAACTACAGATATTGGTTCTGATGGAATCTATCTTTATCCAACTTCAAACAATAGTAATGTAATAGGGAATACAATCACAACTACTGGAGGTTCTGCTCCAGGTATTCGGGTGTCCTCAAGCTCAAATACTTTCGCAAATAATACTATTTTAGGTTCTGGTGTTTCTACTACTGGTATTCAAATTTCATCAAGTTTAAACAATAAGATAATAGGTGGAACTATAAATTCAACACGTGAAAGAGTGTATATAGAATCTTCTAACCATACTCTTTTCAAAGATATTGTTTTAATTGGAACAACTTTGAATGACACTTTCTTAATTTCAAATTCTATTAACAACACTTTCTTGAATGTTACTTATAATTCAAGTTGGGAAAACGTATCAGTTGGTTCTGAATTAATACGAAAATGGTATTTAGATGTAAATGTTACTAATGGAACTACAAGTGAACCTCTGCAAGATTCAAATGTAACTGCGTGGAATAATACTGATGATCAATCATTTTCTGCTTTAACTGCTTCTACAGGTTTGGTAACTACGCAAAAAATTATTGAGTATAGGAATATTGCTGGAACCAGGGCGTATGCCACAAATCATACTGTTACCGCAACTTTGACAGGATATTCAACAGATTCAGATTCTGTGAATATGAGTGATAATTTATGGTTGGATATGAATTTGACTATGATTACAACTACAACTGTTGCATCAACTACTACTACAGAAATATTTGGTAGTGGTGGTGGAAATACAGGAACAACTACAGAAACTACTGAGACTACTGAAACTACGACAGAAACCACTGTTTCAGAAGAAACAACTATACCTGATATAACAACCATTGATTCAGATGATGTGGAACTGGATCCAGCTGAGATGATTTCTTGGGATGAATTATATGAGATGATTTCTGAACCTATTGCTGAAATATTTACAGAACAACCTAAATCAGCTGTTATAGTTGCTGAATCTAGTGATACTCAGACTTTAGCTGATATGAAATCGGTTGACGATGACGGTGTAGATAAAATGATACTTTTACTTGATGATGAAGAAGTTGGGATTGCTAATTGTGGTAATGCAACTGTATGTAGATGGATAAAGGAATTTGAAAAAGAAGATTTCAATAAAGCATATAGATTGTTAACTATTAGTGCTACTGGCGTGATTACAGAAAAGGATTTTGATATATTGAAATTTGGTCATCCTGAGTCAACTGGAATTATCAGTGAACGACTATTCTTAGGACTTAAAGTGTCAGATAATTGGGTTCTATTTTTGGTAATTTTATTGATTGTTATGTATATGTTGGTGAAAACAGCCTTACATGTTCTGAAAAAGAAGGGTAAAATCAAAGTAACTAAGCCAAGAAAGAAACCTAAGGTAAAACAGCCAAAAAGGTTGTTTAAACCGTATAAATATCATTATGAACATAAACGAAAATGAGTTATATATAGCTCTTTTTAAAATATACTATTATGAATTTGGTAGAATCACTAGATGTGATACTAATCAATGGAGGTGAATTATATTTCAGCACCTTATAAACGAAAATATAAGCATACTAAGAGCAAAGGAAGCGAATCTTCTGTTATATGCAGCTTTTGTGGTAGAAAAGTTCCTAAATGGAAGAGTTTTTCTGTCATGAAACGGTTCAATATAGGCGATCCTGTACTTAGAAAACAGATAGATATGCGTCGTGTTGGTATGTTTAGTCGTAAATCTTATGCTTGTCCTAGTTGTGCACGTCATAGAGGAATTGTACAAATTGGAAGAAGTAGAAAAAGTAGAACTAGCACTAGCAATAGGTAAATAATGGGTTATTTTATGAATCTCCATAGGATTTTTTCAAAAAAAAGGCCTCGCAAAGATTCTAAGAAAAAAGCGAAAAAATCCAGTCATAAGAATAAACATAAGAATAGTCATAAGAATAAACATGTAGTTAAGAAAACTGAAAAACCTACTAAAGACAATATTTTTCATGTTATTGATGAAAAAAGAGTTGTTAATTTTCCTTCTGAAGAAGTATTGATGAAAAAAGGGATAAGATATGCTTTGATACGTCCTTATGCGTATGCATCTATAAAATGGAAAGACAATGAATTTACTTATACAATTGTTGAACCTATACTTGATGATAAAGAAAAAGAACTTTTTAGTAAGATTACTGAGGGATTAATTCAAACAATTAATGTTAGTCCCAAATCTTTGAGTAAACGGACTGAAGTAATACGATTTTTAGAAGAACGCGCAAAAAAATTGATAAATGACTATGGAATGAATGTTAGTTCTAAACAATTTCTGAAAATAATGTATTTCATATATAGAGATTTTTCTGGTGTTAATGAAATAGAGCCTTTAATGCAAGATCCTTATATTGAAGATATTTCATGTGATGGTGTTGGTACTCCAGTTTATGTTATTCATCAGAAACTTGGTTCAATAAAAACAAA
>EAAG01000012.1:0-12837 GCA_026058435.1 Candidatus Aenigmatarchaeota archaeon
AGCGTGTGGTAATGAAAAAAAGAATATTGCTAATAATACTATTATGATTATAATTTTTCCTAATGTCGGTCTAAAAAATTCTTTTATTCTCATATATATAATTTGAGGTTTTAGGAATATAAAGAAGTATCTTAACTTTTCAACGCTTTCTTTCCCAACTTCAATAATTCTTTAGGTCTCTTATAATACCCACTCTTAAACACGCGCTTTACAGTTGATAATGGATTGTGGAGAGCTTGTTGTTTGAGTTTCTTGTGCTTTTGCGCGTCAAAGGCAGCTTCAGCCATTTCAATTATGTTTTGGCGTTCTTGTTTGTTGAACTTGTTGCTGAAGAACATGTCTGGACTCTGGTGTTGGAATGCTGACCAGTCTGGGTCATCTGATAATAGGCCTTCAGCTTTGACAATATCATGTAATTCAGTACCTGGTTGAGGAGTTACAATAGCATAGGAGGCATCATCTGGATCCATCTCTTTCATGAAATTGATTGTTGAGTTTATTTCATCCATTGTTTCCCAAGGAAAACCTATCATAAAGAATGCGTTTACTGGGATTTTGTGTTTTTTTAATAGCTGCGTAGCTCGCATAATTTGTTCTAAGGTGATTGCTTTCTTAATTTTTTCTAATCCGTCTTTGTAACCTGTTTCTACTCCAATTAATACACAATTGCACTTTGAATCTGCGAAAGCTTTAGCTACTTCATCACTTAATAGATCTACTCTAGTTTGGCAATGCCATGTAAAGTCTTTGCCTTGTTTTTGCAATGCTTGGAATCTATTACATAAATCTAATGTACGTTGTTTTTTCACAGAGAATGAGTCATCTACAAAAAAGAAGTGTTTAGCTTTGTATTTGTCTATTACATCTTCAACTTCTTGCATAACATTATCTACGCTTCTATAACGGACAGAACGGCCCCAGATTGTTTTTGATGAGCAGAATATGCAATTAAATGGGCAGCCTCTTGATGAAAATATGCCACCTAATGCGTCAGGCTCTATTTTATCTATATTTAGTATAAGATGACGAGCAGGCATTGGTAATTCATCTAAATTTTCAATTAATGGCCTTCTTTCATTTACTATAATGCGTTTTCCTTGTTTGTATGCTAATCCTTTGATTTTTGAATAATCTGTGTTACCTGCTTCTAAAGTTTGTACTAGTTCTAAGAAAGTGTATTCACCTTCTCCTATTACTGCAAAATCTATGTTTTCTTGTTTTAGAATTGATTCAGCTTCTACTGTAGGATGTGCACCACCTACAATAACTGGTATTTGTTTGTTGCGCGCACGAGCATAATCTTTGACTAATTGTGCAGTAATCATTGATGAACCATAAGAGCCTGTCATTACTGATATTCCTACTATATCAGGGTTTTGTTGCTCTATAGTTTTCTTAATTTCAAGCCATATTGGGTCGTTTTTGTCTTTTAGACGTTTCTTGTATGTTTCATATGCTTGTGTTAGTTCAGAAGTATGCATTGCAGCGCCTTTTCCTTCATAATCTGCATGATATACTTTAGTATCATATCCATGTTTCTCTAAAACAGCTGTTATTGATGTTATTCCAAGAGGATAACCAACGAATTCTGATCCTTGCAAACGATACCAAGGTGGCCATATTAGGAGTATTTTCATAGAAAACATCTTACAAGTAAAAGTTAAATGTTATGTTGTATATACCGATAAGTTGACAGTAGTAAAGGAAATCCGAAGATTTCCTCCCTTGTTTAGATGTGCGATTCTGCTTTAGCGAGCAAAGTTCGCAGACTCTGTGATACTCCCTTGGTTAACTCGATTTCGACCAAGGTCTTCTCCCTATCATTGTGCAGAACATGAAGCAAGACTTTGCCTGCGGTAGTGTATTCTACCTTGACTGGACATTTGACCTTGCTGCCATGTTGCACACCTACAACAGTTCCAACATCGGTACCGTCGTTGGGCACGGTTTTCTCACCTCCTTTCGAGGCTGTTATAGGGATGTTGACGGGTTACGCGTGCCGTCTCTTGCGTATGATCAACAGCCCGATGCCGATGAGTGGTAGGGCTGCGGGTTCGGGAATTGGCTCTGGAAAATACGGTACGACGGCTTCGTTGTAGATTTTCACTTCGTCAATGAAGCCGTCATAGTGGCTGTTGTTGTACTTGCCTATGTGGAGTGGTGCTAAAGTTGGTCGTATCGCCGGAACAGTTGTTGACTTACTGGCAACTTCTCGACCATCCATGTATAGAGACATGGTCATGTCATCTTGCGAGTAGATTGCTGCAAGATGAAACCACTTACCTACAGAGAATTCGCCAGCCGTTGGTGTATAGGTAAGAGTATCGGTTGTTGGAGGAGTAATATCAGCGATAGTGAAGGCGAGTGTTCCTTCACTGACATGGAGTAGATAGGAGTTATCCATACCAGTTGCCTATTTTGCGACGATTGGGCCAACATCTGCAAACCGCATTGTCTTCACAAATGCATGGATGCTTAAGTTGCCGGTGATTTCGAGTGATGCATTTGTACTCCTAGCGACATTTGCTCCACCGGGAAAATAGAGCGAATGATCTCCACCGTAAATTGATGGAGTGTCATTGCTCCAGAGCGGTGGTGTGAGGCCAGTGGCTTGATAGAGATAGCCGGTATTACCAGTACCACTGTCATCAGCGGTCTCAATACCAGAGCCTTCCTCAAATTTGTAGTAGCAAACAAGACCAGCCGAAACGGTCGACGATACGAGTACGAATGCAATCAACAGGGCCAGAGTCTTCATTTTATATCCCCCTTCTGCTTAGCTTGCGCTAAACCTTAGAATGATGCTCCTGAGAGCGTTATTCTGTTCAGATTCTCTTGAAAATGAACAGATTGCGTTGAACTTACGTGTTCAATGCTGTTAGTGTGTGTGTAATTTAGAATACAGAACTTGGTTTTTTAAGGGTTTTATTATGCTGTTCTACGGATTTCTAATGAGAATAGCTGTTAAGAATGTTTTACCAGATCCTCTAATTTTCTCTACTTTGAATCCATGCTTTTCAGCTAATTGCCTAATTTCTGTCTTTTTTAGGAACATATCTCTATTATCTGGGCTTTGTTCAGTTTTTTTGAATAATGTGACTATTTTGTTTAATGGATCTGACTTGTTTCTTTCATATAATACAAATCTGCTATTAGGTTTTAGTATTCTATGCACTTCTTTGAAAAAAGCATCTTTATTTTGTATATACATTAGAGTTCCCATGGTTATTGCTGCATTAAATGTTGCTGCGGCAAATGGCATTGTTGTTGCACTAGCATGTATAAACTTAAGTTCTGGAAACATTTTACGGCCTTCGGCCAACATTTTCTTTGATTGATCAAGAACTGTTACTTTATTACCTAATTCATGCATTGCATGTGCGTAAAATCCGTTTCCACCGCCAATATCTATTATTTTACCTGCAATACCTATTTCTTTTTCTAGAAGTTTTGTTAATTTTGGGTTTTTTCCGATTTTTTTTAAATCCCATGGATCTGGTTTTGATTCAATATATTCATTAATGTCCATAATAATCACTTATTTTTTCTTTGCAATAACCATGTTTATCATTGGGCCTGTTTGCAATGATGATGGTTTATTCATAATAGCCATGAACCCTCTTGTTATGAAATATAATGGTAATGCAACAATAGCTCCTATGTATTTATGACTTTTACCTGGTTTTATTAATGATGTGTTTATAGCATTACCTGCTAAATGTCCTGCTGAATGAAAGTTCTTTGTTAGCTTTTTTTCATATAATACTTGGAATCCATTATTTTTAGCTAGAGTTTTCAATCCTTTTAGAGTATATCTCCAATAATCACGTTCTTCATGTTCAGGAACCATAAAAGGTGCTGTAAGAATTAAATGACCGTTCTTTTTGAGAATACGATTAATTTCTTTTAGAACTTTGTTAGGCTCTTTTTCATGCTCAACAACTTCTATGCAAATTGCAATATCAAAAGAATTCTTTTTTAATTTAGTTTTGTTGTTTTTGATTTCTATTGTTGCTTTAGTTTTCATAGTAGGAATTTGTATATCTGCTCCTATAATTTCTGAATCTTTGAATAAATGAGCATAAGGCATTTGTCCGCAACCATAATCTATTATTTTTCCTTGTAATTTGAATTTAGGAATAACTTTGCGTAATTCTTTTTCTATAATTTTGTTATCAAATGAGCTAATTGCTTTTGAGACGTTTTTCATTGAAACACCATTATATGGTTGATAATACTGTTTTTATATTGTTTAGATTTTCTATGAATTTGATTGGAAATTCATATGTATTTGCATATGAAAATGCATATAATTCAGCTGAAGCTGTACTAGCATCATATGGAGTTTTAGGATTTTTCTGCTTTTCAGGATTTCCTAGCATTATTAGTTTTGTATTGTGTTTTTTGCACTGTTCTAGTAGATTTATTGTTCCAATTACATTTGCTTCCATGAATGATAATGGCTTTTCTTTACTTTCTTTATTATCTTTAGCTTGAAGTAGATGTATACATATTTCTGGCTGATTTTCAAAGGTTTTTCTAAGATGATCAGAGCCTAAATTGTTTGTGACTGTTATTTCATGGCCTTGTTGTTCTAATTCTTTGATTAATTCTTTGTGTTCATTATCGTCGGTTACTAGTATTTTCATGCATATCACTGCAATAACTGCTAATTCTTCAATGTTTTTAAATTCTTATTTCGAAGCATATACAGTGGTTTTTGTGGCTGACTTAGTGCTTATTTCCGAATATGAACATATTGATGGATTAGAAGATGCTATGCAAAAAGCTGATGTAATTATACCTACTTCAAATGAGTTGAATAGTGTTTTAGTTAAAAAGGGATTTAAGACAGAATTGCCAAATATAAGGAATTATTCTGATGATACATATATTCAATGGATGAAGGCTATTCCTAGTAAAATGAAAGCAAATAGGGTTTCAATGTTGCAAGAGCTTTCATATGATGGATTCTCATATTGGTGGTTAATGGAAAAGTGGCTTTTTAGAGGAGATGGGCATTTTGATAGTATTTCTGATGTATTAGGTGCTGTGGAAATTGTCTATAATATGATAAAGAAGTATAAACCTGATAAAATAGCATATGTTGATGATGGTAAATTATATTCTAAGGTTGTAAAATATATTGCAAAACTTGAAAGAATTGATTTAGAGCCGGTTCCTTCTGGTAAAAGAAAATCTGTTAAAGAAAGGCTAATTGATTCTATGATTAAACGATTTTGGGTAGGTTCATTTTATTTGAGAAAAATATTGTCAAAAACACCTAGTTATGAGCCAGGTAGTACAGATGTATTGTTTATTAGAGGAATTGCGTGGGATAGAGTTTATGATTATAAGACTAATACGATGAAAATTATAGAGCCATTTACAAGTCAAATAGCATCTGATTTTGATAATAGTCTTTCTATAGGAGTTCAGGTAGGTGAGCATCTTAATATTAAGGATATTAGGAATTTGAATGAAAAATCAAATATAATTGAGAATTATTATGATAAAGATGCTAAGAAAAAGCACAAATTGATCGTTGAAAATGTTAGAAAAGGATTTGAAAGGTTATTGCAAGAAGATGGGTTTAAGAAATCTTTTGATTACAAAGGATATGATATATGGCCTTTGATTTCTAATCAATTTAATAGGTATTTTGAAAGACGATTAAGTGGGCATGCAAGGTTTTATTCAATGGTTTCAAGAATGATTGAAATAGAAAAACCTAAAGTAACTGTTTCTCCTGAAGAAGTGAGTGAAACTGCACGTATATTGTTCTTTTGTTCATTGAGAAATAAGATTCCTTGTGTTGCTATGCAACATGGTATATTTGATAATAATTTGTTATGTTATCATAATAGGGGTGAGGTTAGTTTTACTAAGGCTTCTCCTGAATTCTGTCCTATTCCTGTGAAAACTTGTGTGTATGGGCAGTATTTCAAAGATATTCTTGTTAAGAATGGAAAATATCCTTCAGGTAGTGTAGTTGTTACTGGTTCACAAAGATTTGATAGAGTGATTAATCATGATTATAGTAAAGAATCATTTCACCGTAGATATATGATACCTTTGCATAAGAAAATAATAGCTTATGTTACATCTCCTACTGTGTTTAATGATGAAATGACTAGAGCGCTTTTATCAGAAGTTAAGAAAGTTAAAGATTCATTTGTTGTAATAAAAATACATCCAAGTGAGAAAAAAGAATTTTATGATAAAATTATTGAAGAAATGGATAGTGATGCTATTGTTTTAGCAGAATCAGATTTGTATGATGTGTTAAATGCGTCTGATATTATTGTTACCTACCTTTCAACAGCTGGTTTAGAAGCAATGTTATTTAAGAAACCTGTTGCAATTTTGAATTTAACAGGAGCTCCTGATATTGCAAATTATGCTCAGTCTGGTGGAGCTGCTGGTATTTACAAACGTTCAGATATAGCAGATACTATTTCAGATTTATTAGCACAAGGAAAGTTGTATAAGAAAATTATGAAGAATTCCAAATCATTTATACGAAGAAATGCATTTAATGAAGATGGAAAAGCTACAGAACGTATAGAAAAAGTTATAAAGAAATTGATGTGATAAAATGAAAATTTCAGTTGTTATGGTTACAATGAATCGTGAAGAGCGTGCGCTTCGTTCATTAAAAGCTGTTTTTAACCAAAATGATAAACCAAATGAAATTATAGTTGTTGATTCTAGCGATACTAATACTCTTGGGAAAAGTGGTAAGAAATTGTTTGCTAAAAGTAAAATAAAGTTTGTTTATGTTCATGAAAAAGCAAGTATGACTGAAGCTAGAAATATTGGTATTCGTAAATCTAAAAACGATATTGTATTGTTTATCGATGACGATGTTGTTCTCACACGAGAATATATTGATAAATTGAAAAGGTTCTATACAGAGAATCCTCACGCAGGTGGTGCTTGTGGATATCTTTGTGATGGAAATAAGTTTTTAGTTGATAGATTAATGAAATTTCCTAATATTCCATCTTTGAATGAGCCATTTACAATAATAAGTTTGCATGGTTCAAATATGTCTTTTAGACGAAAAGTTTTTGATGATTTTATGTTTCATGAAGGTTTGAAAGGATATTATGCAGATGATGATGAATTTTCTGCTAGAGTAAGTACAAAATATAAAATATATCTGGTTCCTTATATGAAATGTGTCCATGAGCATACTTCTACTGGTGGAGCACGTTTAGATCCATTTACAAACTTCAATACTATGATGTTTAACAGATATTTTATCTATAGAATGAGAAAGAAATCTATTTTTAATTTTTTACATTACTTGTTTTCAGAAGCAATGGCTTTGATAAGAATTGTTTTAGTTTACAATGGAAATAGAGGCAGAGCTTTGAGTGGAGCGTTTAGAGGATATAAAAGAGCTTTGAGAAATGTTTTCAAAAATGATCTTACTAAGGAATTAAGCAAGTTATAATTTCATTTATTATTTCTTCTGTATCAGGTTTGTATTGTGCTTGTTTTTCATAAATATCTTTTCTTGTTTCATAGTTTTCCAATTTATTTACAGCAGTTAATATTTGTTCTTGTGTTGGATTTCTTTGAATGTCAATTGCATAGCCATTTTTTCCTACAGCTGTAGTGTTTGGTATTTGTTGTTCTGATACTGCTATTGATATGCTTGGAAGTCCTGAGAATATCATTTCTCTTATTGTTGCACCTGCTGAACCAATTCCTATATCAGCATTATTAATTAGTTCTTGCATATTATTTACATTTTCTAAGAATGTTATTTTATTTGATAATTGTTTTATTTCATCTTTATCTTTGAACATTGGACCTAGAATAACTGTAATGTTTTCTTTATCTTGAAGAGCTTTAACTATGTTTTCAGTTGCATTATCTGGGTCAGAACCACCCATTGTTACTAGAATATTTTTCACTTCTTTATTTATTTCATTTCTTCGTTTGAAAACATTTTTGATTATTATTCTATCTTCTTTATCAAAAGGAGTATCTATAATTATAACATTATCTTGGAACTTTTCATTCATTTTCATTATATCTATGATATGAATGTTAGCTTTTGTGTTCTGAACTACTTCTTTAACATTATCTTTTGATAAGTCTATTGCTTTGAAGTTTTTATTTTTTAGAAGGTCTTTATTTTCTTGGATATCGTTGACATAGAAAGTTACACTACAATCTATTTTATCTTTCAAAATATCTGATAGAATAATCATTCTTGTTAAATGTCCTGTACCAATTTCAGGAGTTGATACTGCATAGATTGCTATTTCTGGTTTAGGAAATAGTTTGGCAATATTTTTTGGTGTTAGTTCTTTAACTTGTTCTAGAACTTTTTGTACTCTTTCAAAGTCTTCTTTAGTGTCAATTGAAAAGTTTAAGTCAGGTCTTTTTAGTTCGTGACATGGAGTGAATAGATTATGTTTGTATGAATCTGGGTTATCTGCTAAGTATTTGCTTACATGTTCTTGATAAAACTTTTTCTTATCTTCTGGAAGTTTATCAACTTCTTGATAAGCTTTTTTCAAAGTATTTAATGAAAAGATTTCAACATCAAAACCTCTTGGAATCATACTTTTTGAAACATTGTTGTATGTGTAATCTCCATTATGGAAATTTAACATTTCATTAATTATTTTTTCATTTATCAAAGGACAATCAGCTGTTATTCTTATAATTAAATCAGTATCTTGTATATTGAATTTTTCTGCAGTGTCAAGATAACGTTTCATTACATTATCTTCATCACCTCTGAATATTTCAATATTAATTTTATTGGCAAGTGTTTCTATTTCATTATCTTGTTCTTTATTAGAAGTTGCTATAATTATTCTATCTAGATTTGATTTTTGTAATTGTTCTATAACATGTTCTAAAACAGTTTTGTCATCTAGTTTCATTAGAACTTTTCCTGGTAAGCGTGTTGAACCAGTTCTCGCTTGGACAATAGATATGTTAGCCATTTAATCACCAACCATTTCCCATGTTATCCATTGATCTTCTTTGATATCTTGTTTAACTTTTTTTCCAATGAGTTTATTTGTTTCTATTGGTCTTATTCCTAAAGCAGGACGTTTTAGAATTAACATATCTTTTGTTATTGTTTCACCTTTGGAAATATCTTGTTTAGCATGAATACTTCTACGAGCTAGTTCTCGATTTTCTTTTTCTGAATCAGTTGGTTTCTTTTCTTCGCTTCCTAATACTTTTTCTGCAGTTCTTATTACTTTTACAAATTCTTTTAATTGTTCTGGGTCTATTGCATGTGCATGATCAGGACCTGATAAAGTTTTATCTATAGTTATATGTTTTTCAATTACTTTAGCGCCAAGTGCTATAGCTGTAATAGCAGCTTCATTTCCTAAAGTATGGTCTGAAAGACCTACGGGAACATTAAGTTTTGCAAGAGTTGTCATTGCTTTTACATTTGCATCTTCGTCTTTAGTTGGATATTGGTTTGTGCAATGAAGTAGAATAACATTGTTTTTCAGAACTTCGACAGCCTTTTTTACTTCTTCTATAGTACTTGTTCCAGTTGATAAGATTATTGGTTTTCTACTTTCTTTTATTTTTTCAAGTAATGAGAAGTTATCAATATCATAACCAGATACTTTGTAAACTGAAACATATTCGTTTATAGCATCAACGGCTTTTAGATCAAAAGGAGTTGCCATGAAAATTATACCATTTTCTTCGCAATACTCTGCAAGTTCTTTTATCCACTCTCTTGGCATTTCAAGTGATTTTAATAATTCATATGGAGTTTGTTTTGTTTTCATTTCTGATAAATGAGGTGCATTTTTACTATAAAGTGTATCAGCTAGAAATACTTGGAATTTAACTGCATCTGCTTTAGCTTCCACCGCTACATCTATTAGTTGTTTAGCTTGTTCTATTTTTCCGTCATGGTTACTTCCAGCTTCAGCTATTACGAATACCTTATTTTCTATTTGCTTCATGAAATCATTTTCTGTAATAAGCAATCACCTTTTTTATCGCATTGATAACATCTTCCACATCTTGATCAGTCATCTTTGGAAACATTGGAATTGATAGCATAGTGTTGTAGAGTTTTGTTGCAACAGGAAAGTCATTATCAGTTCCTAAGTTATCGTAATAAGGATGCTGATGTATTGGTGTGAAATGTATTTGAGTATGAATGTTTTCAGCTCTTAATGCTTCTCTTATTTTATCTCTATCTACAGATAATTTGTCAAGATTTAGTGTTATTGCAAATAAGTGGAATGCATTTAGAACATTGTCTTGAGTAACTGGTAAGTTTATTTCTGACATATCTTTGAATGCTTCTGAGTATTTTTTAGCAATTTCATTTCTTCTTTTTATGAAACTATCTAGTTTTTCTAATTGTCTAATACCTAGAGCAGCTTGCATGTCATTTATTGTATATTTGTAACCAAGTAGAACCATTTTGTAATCTTTTAGTCCGTGTAAACGGAATAGTTTTAGCTTTTCATATAATTCATCATCATTTAATGCAATTACTCCTCCTTCACCCATTGTCATGTTTTTTATTGGATGGAATGAGTAACATGCTGCTGTACTTTCTGAACCAACTTTCTTTCCATTATATTCTCCTCCAATTGCATGAGCAGCATCTTCTATAATAACTAAGTTATGTTTTTTAGCAATTTCTCTAATTTTATCCATATCACATGATTGTCCGCCATAATGTACAGGCATTATTGCTTTTGTTTTATCTGTAATCTTTTCTTCTATTTTGTCTGTGTCAATAACATAAGTTTCTGGATTAACATCAACTAGAACTGGAGTTGCACCAGTCATTGATACTACTGCAGGAGTTGCTGCAAAAGTTAAATCTGGTAGAATTACTTCATCACCTGGTCCTATATCATGTGCTAGTAAGCAAATATGTAGTCCAGCTGTGCATGCACTTGTTGTTAGAGTGTATTTACATCCAATATATTCAGCCATTTGTTTTTCATATGCTTCTATTTTTGGTCCTGTTGTTAACCAATCTGATCTTAGAGTATCAACTACTTCATCTATTTCTTCTTGTCCAGTCCACTGTCTAGCATATGTTAGAAATTCATCTCGAACTGGTTTTCCACCATCTAATGCTATTTTTTCAGTCATTTATTTTCACTTCCTCTGGTTCTACATTTTTTCCATTTTCTTGAATTAGTTTTAGAGTTTGTTCAGGTCCTATGTTAAATAAGGCGTCTATTACAGACATGTATGGAATAAAATCATTGTATTGTTGTGGATATTCTGGATGATTGAACTCCATATATTTTAAATCAATATTATTTTCATTGAATAGGTTTTCATCATTAATCATGTATACTCTTGAGCCAGGTGTTGAAAGGTACTTGTCTGCTTTAACTTTTTGACATATTTCTACTAACAATCCTGTCTTTTTTTCTTTTAATCCTAATTCAGATGATTTTATGAATTCTGCTTTAATTCCAAGTTCATTTGCAATGAATTTGATTATTTCAATATTCAAGTTAGCAAGACTTTTCCAATCTTTTTGGTATAAATTTTGAAAGAACTCTTTGTATTTTGCAAAGAATTCTGATTTTCCATATGATGATTCAATTGCTTTCAAGTGTCTTTTTTTCCAATCCTCATCATTGTTTATTTCAACTTCATTAATTGGTTGTTCATTTTTTCTTAATGTTGGAACAGTTAATGTTAGTTCACCGTCTGCAGACTTTATTCTGTTTCTGCATTGCCATGAACGTTTTTCAAATTGAACATGATCTAAAATTACTACAACATCTGCTTGATCTAATAGGTAAAAGTAACCCATCCATGGCAGATAAGTAGGTTGTGATATTACTGTTCTAATGTTCCATCACCCTTAAGTTTTTTTGTAAATTCAACTAGTCTTTTTCCAGCATATTTTGCTGATTTTATTGCGTTTTCATCTGGAGGGCTTTTTGATGTTGCAGCAAAATGACCATTATGACAATCATAATCAAAAGGTGGTTCATTTGAAACAGGAATCATGTCACAAACCATTGCCCATCTTGCTAAGTCCATTGCTACAAGAGTTTGTCCTCCTCTTGGATATAATCCTGTGACTATGAAACTTACAGGTTTATCTTTTAGCAATTGTTTTCCACGTAAATGAACTAATCTTTGTAGTAAAGCAACTAATTTTGCATTAGGTAAGCCTAGGTTTACAGAAGTTCCTAACAATAATGCATCTGCATTTTTTATTTTATCATATAATTCAATAACATCATCGTCAATTATGCATCCTTTATTGCATACTAGAAAGCCGCATCCTTTACATGGAGTTATTTTTTGTTCTCTAATATTGATTAATTCAACTTCTGCTCCGTTTTCTTTTGCTGAATCTATTGCAGTTTCCATCATTTTAGTAGTACTATTGTTTTTTCTTTCAGTTGAACTGTAAATTCCTAATATTTTCATGATTTATTTCCTCCTATAAGGTTTGCTGCTTCTATTACATCTTGAATATTTTTGTCAGTCATAGTTGGGTATATTGGTAATGAAACCATTGCTTCATACACTTGTTCTGCATTTGGAAACATGCCTTTTTCATATCCCATTTCTTTGTATAATGGATGTAAGTGTAATGGTATGAAATGAACGCTTGTTTGTATGCCGTGTTTTAGCATTTCCTCTATGAATTCTGCTCTGTTAATTTTTAATTTGTTTAATTTTAGCTGAATTGGGTACAAATGGCATGCGTGTCCCTCACATGAATTAGGTAAAATAAAGAATTCTTTGTTTAATTTGGTGTTGTATTCATTAGCTATTTCTTGTTTTCTTTTTGTGAAACCATCTAGTTTCTTTAATTGTTCTATTCCA
>EAAG01000013.1:0-12373 GCA_026058435.1 Candidatus Aenigmatarchaeota archaeon
CTCCAGCATTAGGAGAAATAGAAAGTACTAATCCTTGTGGTGAGCAACCTTTACTGCCATATGAATCATGTAATTTAGGAAGCATTAATTTAGAAACTATGATGAAAAAAACAGATGACTCATATGAAATTAATTGGGATAAATTAAAACAAACAGTTCATAAATGTACACACTTCTTAGATAATGTTATTGATATGAATAGTTATCCTATTCCTGAAATAGAAAAACGTTCAAAAGAAACACGAAAAATAGGTTTAGGAGTAATGGGATTTGCAAACATGTTAATACGATTAGAAGTTTCTTACAACAGCGACAAAGCAGTAAAAATTGCTGCAAAAGTTATGAAATTCATTGACGATGAATCAAAGAATTATTCAATAGAACTTGCAAAAAAACGAGGAGCATTCCCAGCATACAAAGAAAGTATTTACAATAAAGGTCCAGAACTTAGAAATGCAACAAGAACAACATTAGCACCAACAGGAACTATTAGTATAATTACAGGAACTTCAAGCGGAATAGAACCATTATTTGCAATATCGTTTGTAAGACGTCATGTTCTAAGTGGCGATGAAATGATTGAAGTTAATCCTTTATTTGAAGAAATTGCACAAAAAGAAGGGTTTTACTCAGATGAATTAATGAAAAATATAGCAAGTCAAGGTTCTATACAACATGTAGATGGAATACCTAATAAATGGAAAAAAATATTTGCAACATCTCACGATATTACACCAGAATATCATATAAAAATACAAGCAGCATTTCAAAAACATACTGATAACGCAGTTTCAAAAACAATTAATTTTAAACAAAATGCTACAACAGAAGATATAGAAAAAGCATATTTACTTTCATACAAACTAGGATGCAAAGGAATAACTGTTTATAGAGACAAAAGTCGTGAAGCTCAAGTTCTAAATATAGCAGAAAAAAAGAAAAAATAACTTTGAGGGATTCTAAATGAGTATACTGGATATTAGAAAAAAATTAGGTTTAATTCATGTTTACACTGGAACAGGTAAAGGGAAAACAAGCATGTCTTTAGGCGTAGCATTGAGAGCATCAGGACATAATTTATCGGTATACATAATACAATTTCTCAAAGGCGGGGGATATGCAGGAGAATACTTAGTAATGGATAAATTACCAAATTTCTATGTAAAACAATTTGGACAAAAGTGTCCTTGGTCAGAAAAGAAAAAATCCGGAGATCTTGATTGTGGTTCATGTAGATTCTGTTTTTCAGTGTTTGAAGAAGATAAAAAGCGTTCTGAAAAAGCATTAGAGCATGCAGAACGTGTTCTAAAAGCAGGAAAATATAATATCGTAATCTTAGATGAAATTAATGTAGCAATGTCAAAAAACATGGTATCAATTAAAAAAGTTCTTAATATGTTAAAGGATAAATCACCAAATATAGAAGTTGTTTTAACAGGAAGAGACGCACCTAAATCAATAATGGAAATAGCTGACTATGTTACTGAAATTAAGAGTAAAAAACATCCATTTTCAAAAGGTAAAAAAGCCAGAACAGGTATAGAAGCCTAATTCTCCCCTAATTTAACGTTATATATTAGGAAAAGATAAGTATTAACATGTCACACGGAACCTTTCTAAAGTATGCAGTATTCAGTATAGTTATAGTATCTGCCTTCTTTTTCTTAGGGGAACCATTTCAAGGAGTTGCTAATCCTGTAATGTTAACAGGAAATGCTGTAACTATAGTAGCAAATGCAACACAAGATAGTGTTATTCATCATGTTGTATTTAGTAAAAACAACCCTGTAAGATGTAAAGACGGCATATTTGTAACAGATGGACAATATAAAATACCATTCAAAACTATAAACGAAGTATATGAAAATGGTTTATGTCAAGAAACTGACATTGTTTTCAATAACTATATATTTTATTCTTCAGGATTACTTACTGGATTTTCAAGTGAAGATCAAGACATAATATTAGCTAATTTACAACAACCAAAAACAGATATTTTAGATGATATAACTAGTACTGATAAAACTGATATTATATCTGAAATTGTAGATAATGACAAAACAGATATACTTGATGATGTTAAAGGACAAGTCACAACTACTGCTGAAACAACAGTAGATTCTGTAAATGATGATTTTGTAAGTGATGAAGTAGAAGGTAATTACATAATTATAGATGACGAATATATCGAAATACCAGTGGTTAACAGCAGTTTATTTCCACCTATTCCAGAAGATCAACCAAGAATAATACCTCCTAAAGATATTAAATTACCAACTATTCCAAAGAAAAAATATACTATAATGACATCTGGATGGGTTAAATAATGAAAAAGAAATCAAAACATAATGAATTAATCAAAGAATTATTAGAATTTACTATTATAATAGTACTTTTAGTTGGGTTTGTTTATTTCTCTGGATTTATTCTAGGAAATGTTACAGCAAGTGATATTTCTCAAACAAACTTCAGCGGAACTTATGACGATACAGTATATAATACAGACCATATAGAGATTGCTGAAGCAAAAACAGCTGGTAATTATACTTCTCGAATATTTGATGCTACTTCTGAAGCAACATGGCTCAATATATCATGGACATCTACAAATGCAAATACATATGAATTATATGCAGTTGATAACCAAGCAGATGTATGGAAATCAACTGATTCTGGTGAAACATGGAATTTAGTAAAAGATGATTATAATAACGGAGCAACAAACGCAGCTAATGAAATGACAAGTGATAATACCTATCTTTACATTGCACATAGCCAAGATATCTGGCGCAGTGGAGACTCTGGTGTATCATGGACAAAAGTAAGTGATGATTTTAATGGTGGAAGTTCTAGTTCACTTGCTCAATTTTTAGCATATGATGGTTCTGCAATATATGTCGTAGATGGTGCAGAAGATGTATACAAATCAACAAACTTAGGTGTTGATTGGACACAAACTGTTGATGATTTCAATGAAGGAAATGGAAATGCTAAAGGATTTGTAGCTGATTCTAATGGAGTATTATGGATGACTGACGCACAATCAGATGTATGGAATTCAGAAGATTCAGGAGTAACATGGAATTTAGTAAAAGATGATTATAATGGTGGAGATGGTAATGATGCTAATGACCTTATCATAGATAGTTCAGATTATCTTTATTCTATAGAAGGCGATGATGATGTATGGAAATCAGAAGATGCTGGTCTAACATGGGCTTTAGCAAAAGATGATTATAATGGGGAAGCTAATCATGTAAAAACATCGCACTTCCAAAATAATACATTATATATTCTAGAAGGTGATGAAGACCTTTGGATATCTACTGATGAAGCAGTTACATGGACTAAACAAGTTATTGATTTTAATGGAGCTAACGGAGATGCAGCAGGCATGGCTGGATTAAGTGACTCAACTGCTATAGCATTTCAAGCTAAAGCATGTAATATGACAGATTGTTCTGATGCTAGTTTTGTATCAGTTAACTCTGGTAACATAAATTTCACAGGACAATACTTCCAATATAAATCTTTATTCACATCTGATAGTGTAGATGCAACATCAAATTTCTATAACATTACTATTGGATATGATGTAATAACAACCACTTCAACACAAGATGTAAATGTCACTTCTATAGAACTAAATGAAAATACTTATTGTGCATCAAATAATATCTATGTTTCAACAGATATTTCAGAATCTGAAAATGTAACTGCAGTTGCAGCTATATTTAGCAATGGAACTAATGGAAACGCAGATGATTATGAAATAGCTTTAGGAATTACAGATGAAGATGAAACAAATTTAACATGGTCAAATGAATGGAAAATTCCTAATAATGTAAATTCAGGTACATGGAATATAACTGTTAAAGTTTACAATAATTCTGCTATACTTGGACAAAATAATATATCGTTTACAGTAGCATCAGATGGTCCAGGATATGTACAAGTATATGCACCAGCAACTGCAAATGTAAATGAAAATATTGAAGCGACAATAGAAATAATAAACAACAACACTTCTTGCAATTTAAATTATACAGTAGAATATTGGATAGCAGACTTGGATAATTCAATAAATTATGATTCTGTAACAGAAACAATTGAACTTTCAGCTGATAGCGGAACAAACATAACTAGAAATAGAGAAGTTCCTGATACTGCAAAATCATATGTTTTTATTGCATCAATAACTTGGCCTAGTGATAGTGATTATACTTACGATACTTTTACTGCTATTTCAACAGCAACAACTACAGTCACTACTACAACTACTACTGGAGGTAGTGGAGGAAGTAGCGGTGGAAGTGCAGCAACAACTACAACTACTGAAACTACAGAAACAACTATAGATAATACAGAAACTACAACAGAACCAGAAACAACCTATACCAGTATAGACTTTGATGAACTAGAAGATGAAACTAAAGGGGCATTATCAAGTGGTATAGCAGGACAAGTTATTGGTCTAGAAAATATGGATTCTGTTCAACTTGGATTAACATTTTTATTATTACTTGGAATAGCTATATTTGCATTCAGAAAAAAAATACCATTTATAAAAAATTATTTTAAGAAATAATTATTTCAACCACTTCTTTAATTCTGAAAGAGCCATTGTATTAACAACATCCTTAGGAGTAACCCATCCACGACGAGCCATTTTAACACCAATATCCATAAAACTTAAAGCATCAGTACCATGCGCATCAGTTCCTAATGCAATCTTACATCCAATATCAACTGCTTTTTTGAGATGAACATCTTTTAAATCTAATCTATTAGGATAGCAATTTAATTCCATAGCAACATTCTTTTCTTTACAAACTTCAATAACTTGCTCCATATCAAATGAAATTTCAGGTCGTTTTCCAATAATACGCCCAGTTGGATGAGAAAGTATATTACCATAACCCATGCTAATAGCATTTAGAATACGATTGGTTTGTTCTCTAGAAGACATTTTAAATCCAGCATGAATAGAAAGTAAAACAATATCAAAACCTGAGAATAATTTTCTATGGATATCTAAAGCTCCATTAGATAAGATATTTACTTCAACACCTTTCAATATTTTAATTCCTTTCAGAGTTTTATTTAATTTATCAATTTCTTTCCACTGTTTTTTAATATCCTTAGTAGTCATAGCATTTGCAATTTTCAATCTTCCAGAATGATCTGTTATTGCAATATATTTATGCCCTAATTGTTTTGCAGCTAAAGCCATTTCTTTTATTTTATTACTTCCGTCAGAATAAGTGGAGTGTATATGAAAATCTCCCTTAATATCATTTAATTCAATTAATTTTGGAATTTTATTATTCTTAGCAGCTTCCATTTCTCCATGAGCTTCACGCAATTCAGGAGGAATAAATTGCATTCCTAATTTTTTATAAACTTCTCGTTCAGTTTTACCAGCAATAATTTTCTTTCCCTTAAACAAACCATATTCATTCAGTTTCATTTTTTTATTAATTGCTAATGTACGCAATTCAATATTATGATTTTTACAGCCAGTAAAAAATATCATAGCTGTCCCGAAAACAGTTGAATCAAAAATTGCTAAATCAACCTCAATACCATCTTCCAATACAACCCGAGTACGTTTAGGTCCTTTAGCAAGAACTTTTTCAACAGAACTCATGTTTGCAAAATAATCCATTATTTTCATTAAAGATTCTTTATCATTTTTCTTAGAAACTACAAGAATATCGATATCACCAATACTTTCTTTTCCTCTTCTAAAAGAACCAACTACTTCAACCTTAGAAACATTTTTCAATTTTTCAATCATAGAAACAATTTTATTAGTTATGGGCATAGCATATCCTAATAACAATCTTCCTTTAGACTGACGATATCTTTCAATATTTTCAATAATATCCTTCTCAGTCTTCTCACCCATTCCATTCAACGCTTGAATTCTATTTTCTTTAGCAGCTTTTTCAAGTTCTGTAATATTTTTTATCTTTAATTTATTGTAAAGAAGTTTTATTTTTTTAGGACCAAGTCCCTGCAATTTCATGAGAGTTTCAACATCAACTGGTATTTTCTTCTTTAATTTTTGATAAGATGGAGATTTACCAGTTTTCAAGTATTCTTCAATTTTTTTAATTATACCTTTTCCAACACCAGGTATTTCGTCAAGTTTACCTTGTTTGTATAAATCAGAAATATCACTATCAAGCAATTCTATATTTTGCGCAGCTTTACGATATGCTTGTGGTTTCCAATCAACTCCTTGTATCTCAAGCAAATCTGCTATTTTATACAATAGCTGGGCTACTTCACGATTCTTCATAATATATTATTAACATACCGTGTATTTATTCCTTTTTTTCAGAACTAGTTCGTTTTTTCTTAAACCCTTTTACTCTTTTATTGTGTACATGAGTCTTTCCAAGTTTTCTCTGTTTCAAACGTATTTTTTGAGTTCTTTTCCAATTTCTAAACCAAACCATAATTTCATCTCCTTTTTGATATTTCAAATATAATCAGTTCTTCCCAGTCGATTTTTTTACGATAAACCACACAATTCTGAAATCCCTTGTTTGCAAGCATTTTTATAAGTTCTTTTTCGCCAGTTAATGATGATATAAGCAATAAAATACGTCCTTTTTCATTCAAATGTTTCTTAACTTGATCTAAAAATCTCTTAATAATGTCTCTACCATTTTTACCACCATCATAATCAATACGTTTTGAAGCATATTCATCGGTTTCATCACTTGGTAAATAAGGAGGATTAAACATAATCACATCAAATTTACCTGTTATATTAGAAAATAAATCAGATTCAATAACTTCAATGTCAACTTTATTCACTAAACCATTTTTATGAGCAGTATCCACAGCATTTGAATCAATATCTACTGCTGTAACAATCGCACTGTTATTAGAAGCAACAATAGCCAATAATCCTGAACCAGTACCTACATCTAGAACTTTTTTTCCAGATAAATCACATGATTTAACAATATCAGCAAATATAATAGAATCTTCTGCTGGCTCATATACATTATCAGTATTCAATACTATATCATTATAGTAAAACATACAAAGTAATTCAAAGAAATATTTTTAATACCCTAAATAAAAGATAATAACACAAAAATCAAATAAGGTAACAAAATTATTGCCAATGCTCTTTTTTTGTTTATTTGGTAATGTAAAGAAAATCCTTTTACAAGTAAATAAATAAACCATATTGTAGCAATTATAGCAACAAATGGTATCCATCCAAACAATGCAAATATGACATTTGCATATATCACAATTCGTAATGTCTGGAAATAAGAACCTAAATCAGTTCCTTTTCTCAGAACCATTGTAAATATATGGAAAATTCCAGTCATAACAAATAGCATTATTATTCCTGTAACCCAAGTACCAAATATTTGATAGAATTCAGCAATATATTCAAGATTTAACAAAACTGATGTTGCTAACTGAATAATAGAAAGTACTGCTAAAAATAGTAAAGTTTCATTCAAAGATTCTGTAAAAGCACTTTGTAAAGTATCAGTCGGAGAAGTAATCATTCCAATTATTTTCTGAATTATTGATTTTTGAGTTACTGGAATCATTTTGCTTCCTCCAATCTTCTAATACTTTCTCTAGTTTGTTTCTGTAAAGCTGTATTGGCTTGTTGTTCACTTATTCCTGCATAATCAGCACACTTAGCGCAGAAACTTTTGATACATGTGACAACATTAGATTCACCCCACAATTCTCTACATAACTCACTAGTTCTACCACCTATATCTGATTGTAAATAACCACAAGATAATGAAGCACATTGCTGGTTAAAGTCTCCTTTAAGTTTTATATCCTCTCCACCCTGTTTTGTGCTATTTGTTATAAAAGATAAAACAGCTAGTAATACTACAACAGCTATTACAACTATCACAATTACATTAACTCCAGCCATTGCTTTCATAATAATCACTTACAACATTTGTATGAGTTTGGACAACTCCCTTTATCCGTACCCTTATCACATACTTTCTTACATCGTCCTTCACAGGTATCTCCTGCATCTAAAGGACGACTACCCTTAGATAATCCCATTAATAATTCATCAATTTTCCCTAATTTAGGGAGCACACCTTCTCCTATTTTCTTAACTGTATCAGTATCCATTTTTCCTTTTGAAAGAGAACCACTTTCTCCTGATATTACTTTAACAGCTTTACCAAGAAGATCTTCTATTTGTCCCATAGTTTTCTCATCTTCTTTTTTATCAGCAACTAAACCTGATCCTTTCAAAGCATTTTTTGCAGCACCTGCAAGGAATTTCTGACCTTGAAGATTAGCACCAAGTTTTTTAGCTGCTTCAGCTTTCTTAGCAGGATCATTTGATCCAAAGCTAAATGGTATATCTCCTGGTAAATAACCAAAATTAAACTGGGAAATCACATTTCCTGAAGAATCTACCCATCCCTGACTCTCTGCACCCCATTTTATTAACCCTGGCATATTTTCAGGTTGTATATAAGAACTATATCCTCCATCTTTATTGAATTTTACATTTTCAAGTCCTGGTATTTTAGTAACTGCTACTCCTCCTTCAGTATCCCACTTAAATCCAAATACTTTTGTAGCATCTAAAACAACTCCATTGCTTCCATCATACCCAAATTGCGTATTTGTTCCAGGATCTTTGTATCCTACGGAAGGAAGACTATCCCATCCTTTAAATTTAAAATCAAAATTAGCAAATGATAAACCACCATCTTTTCCTAATATGTTAAATGCACTACTATCATCCAAATCAAAGTACTTTCCACCATATTTTTGAGCATATCCCATAACATCTTTAAGCTCAATACCTTCCATTTTCTCGGTAATCTTAGATGTCCAATCAAATCCCTCTAATTTCTCCTTTCCCCAGTCCCATGCACTGCTAAACCATGAATCTTCAGCAAAAGCAACCCCAGAAACAAGTAAAATAGTAATCATACTAAAGATTAAGGCGTGTTTTGCATATATCATATAAAGAATGTAATTAAGATGCTATATAAAGATAAAAAAATAAATTCAGTAACGTTATTTAAAGACTCATATCCATAGAATACCATGGCATCTGAATTAGATACACTTGTTAGACGATATGCTCTAAATAATGCGGTTGAACATAATGGCAAATCAAACGCTAAAAGCATTCTTAGTAAAATACTTGGAGATAATCCTAATTTACGAGCAAATGTACTTCAAATCAAAAGTTTATCTGAAGAAATAAGTATCAAAATCAATAAAATGACATTAGCTACACAAAAAAAGGAATTAAGTTCTCTTGGCGTAATAGAGAAAAAGATTATTCAAGAGAAAAAAGGGCTACCAGAAATGGTAAGAGCTGTAAAAGGCTCATTTGCTGTTAGATTTGCTCCAAATCCTGATGGTGCTTTGCATCTTGGAGGAGCAAGACCAGCTATTCTAAACCTTGAATACGCAAAAAAATATAATGGGAAATTCATATTACGTTTTGATGACACAGATCCGTCAGGAACATTGAAATCACCAAAAAAAGAGTTCTATAAAATGATTCAAGATGACCTAAAGTGGTTAGGTGTAAAACCAAAACAAATTGTTATAGCATCAAAGCGTCTTAATCTATATTACAAACATGCAGAAGAATTAATCAAAAAAGGTGGAGCATATATTTGTACATGTGATAGAGAAAAATGGAAAAAAATGATTGACAAAAATAAAGCATGTCCTTGTAGAGATGAAAAACCAGTTGATGTAATGAAAAAATGGGATAAAATGAAGAAATTCAAATTTAAACAAGGAGAAGCTGTAATGAGAATTAAAACAGATTTAGAACATAGAAATCCTGCAGTTAGAGATTGGCCTGCTTTCAGAATTGTTGATAAAGTAGTACATCCTTTTGTAAAAAATAAACACTTATGGCCACTATATAATTTCCAGTCTGCAATTGATGACCATACTTTAGGAATAACTCACATTCTAAGAGGACAAGAACACAGTACAAATGCTGTTAAACAACAGTTCTTATTTGAACACTTTGGATGGGAATCTCCTGTAGTTGTTATACTTGGAAGATTCTCAATGACTGATTCTGTTCTAAGTAAAAGTACTATAGCACAAGGAATTATTGATGGTAAATATACTGGATGGGACGATCTGAAAGTAGGCACAATAAAATCACTAAAAAGGAGAGGATTCCAAGCAGAAGCAATAACAAACATGATCCTTGATATTGGAAGCAAACCTTCAGATATTACAGTATCTTTAGAAAACTTAGCAGCATATAATCGAAAATTAATTGATCAAGACGCAAAAAGATATTTCTACATAAAAGATCCAGTTGAAATAACAATTGATAATCCTCTAAAACGTTCAGCAATAATAAAATCTCACCCAGATAACAAAAAACTAGGTTCAAGAACTCTAAAAGTAGGTAAAAAAATATTTATAGAATCTGAAGATTTTGCTAAATACAGAGGCATGGAAATCAGACTAAAAGATTTATTTAATATTAAGCTAGGAAAAATCAGTAAAGCAACTTCTGTTGAAAATAAAAGTATTCCAAAGATTCATTGGATACCAGATAAACAATATATTTCTGTACGTGTAATGGAAGCAAAGGAAATTAAAGAAGGTATTGGTGAAATTAATATCAAAAAAACTAAACCAGGTGAAATTGTACAATTTGAAAGATTTGGTTTTGTAAAAATAGAAAAAGTACAGCCAAAAGCTGTAGTAGCAGTATTTGCTCATAAATAATTATGCTCTAGCTAACTCAGCATATTCAATTTCATCTCTAACAATAACACCTTTTTCTTTATAGCTTCTAAACATATGCCTAACAGCAGAAAATACACGAACTCCAAGAGAATGACCAAAAAGTATTTCAGTAGCGCCTACAATAGGTTCTAAATTAACATCTGATGCAAGAGCATCACCCAATCCTTCATAGAGATTGTTACCTGCGCGTTTTGCAACTCTATTCAATCCATCATATCGCTTATCCATGAAGCTCATGAGTAATGCACTAAAATTACATTTTTAAGGGTTTAAGGAATTCCAGAAAATCTTTATATCTCACAAATCTGAACTCTATAATATGAAGTATTCAGACTATGTTAAACCAAAATATCGCCCAGGAACTAAAGAAATTATAGCAGAATTCTATATAGAGCCTAATCGGGTATCATTAAAAGAGGCTGCAGGTAGTGTAGCTGCTGAAAGTAGTGTAGGAACATGGACTGATGTTACTGGAATACCTAGAAGAATCCGTTCTTTACGTGCTAATGTATTTAGTACAAAACGTGCAGGAAAAGGTGCTTTTATCAAAATTTCATATCCTGTTGAATTATTTGAAAAAGGAAGTATAAGCCAATTACTATCTTCTATAGGTGGAAATGTATTTGGCATGAAAACAATCAAAAATTTGAAACTCTATGATATCCACTTTCCAGAATCTTATACAAAATACTTCAAAGGCCCGGCTTTTGGAATTAAAGGTGTTAGACATATCATGGGAATTAAAACAAGATCATTAATCGGAACAATTATCAAACCTAAACTTGGATTAAATGAAAAAGAGCATGCAAAAAAAGCAAGTGAAGCATGGATTGGTGGATTAGATATTGTAAAAGATGATGAAAACTTAACTAGTATGACATTTAATAAATTTGACACCAGACTTACCAAAACATTGGATGCTCAAGCACATGCAGAAAATGTAACAGGAGAAGAAAAAGCATATATGCCAAATGTTACTGCTCCTTATGATGAAATGCTTAGAAGAGCTCATGCAGCTGCTGATTCAGGTAGTAAAGACATCATGGTTGATATTGTCACAGTTGGTTTTTCAGGTTTACAACAATTAACAGAAGATGTTCATGGAAAAGTTGTTATACATGCTCATCGCGCAGGCCATGGTATGTTTACTCATAGCAGTAAACATGGAATGAGTATGGTTGTTTTAGCTAAATTAGCTCGTCTTGCAGGTGTAGATCAAATACATATTGGAACTGCAAGCATTGGAAAAATGGTTCAAGAAGATCCTATAACTCCATTAGAAGATGAAATTGAAGAGCAATTCATTCCAAAAAGTGAAAAAGATCATATTCTTGCTCAGAAATGGTATGGAATTAAACCTGTATTTGCAGTAGCATCTGGTGGATTACACCCAGGAATGATACCTGAACTTATAGAAAAAATGGGTACTGATATCATAATGCAATTCGGAGGAGGATGCCACGGACATCCCGAAGGAACTGTTGCAGGAGCAATGGCTATTAGACAAGCTTTAGATTCCGTGAGAGAAGGATTTACTCTAAAAGAATATGCAAAATATCATTCAGCTCTAAAAGTAGCTTTGAAATTCTTTAGGTGA
>EAAG01000014.1:0-11998 GCA_026058435.1 Candidatus Aenigmatarchaeota archaeon
GAGTGAACAATTATTAGAGTCTTCTCCAGATTCGCATATGTTATTTAAATTACACACAACAGTTACTTCTTTACCATTATCATATATTGTTCTATCACCACTTTCAACAGGAGTTTGTTCTTGAGTAATATCAATAAAAATTGAAGTAGTTGGAGAATCTAGTAAAGTTGTTGCTGTGCTTATTGTACTTGTTGCAGTAGTTAACGTAGAAGTTAAAGTACTAGTTAACGTAGAAGTTGAAGTAGTAGATGTTACGAATGACGTAGTTGCCATAGTTCCAGACTCACCAGCTTCTCTCATTTGCAAATAATCAAAACTCCATCTATAACTCTGACTAAACTGTTTACCTCTAGTGATCCATGCTCCTTCAACACCTCCTTCAAAAGCTAGATCTCCTCTATCTCTATATGTTTCATCTCCAGTTATCATATACATCCAGCCATAAACTGGAGCTATCAAAAGATTCAAATCTGGAGCACCATTTGTATTAAGTGTATCGCAAGGAACCATACCAGAACAACTATACTTTCTATAATAAAATGATTTATCTTCTGCAATCCATGCATTATCCCATATAGTATCAAGACCTTCTTTTATTGCAGGAATTATTCTAGGATCTTGTTCAACTTCATTATAATAATAAATCAACGCTTCTGAGGTAAGAGCAAACATAAAAGGAGCAAAGCAATAGTTGTTTGAAGTAGAAAATTCTCCATTAAGAGTTTTAATACATGCTGGTGTATTAGTAACTTCACCATTTTCAAACCATTGATCAATATGACCAAGAGAATGATTTAATAATAAATATAATCTTTCTTTTCGCGGTTCTCCTATTTTTTCAGAAGTTATGTAAGCATTAATAACATAAGCAGTTTCCCTGCTTCTAGTTTCTGGTTCAGTTGATGTAGGAGAAGTTGTTTCAGGAGCATATGCAGCTTTAGTTGATAAACGTATAACAGCATACTCTGATAATTCTTCTCCTGTTCTAAGATAATCTCTATATACTCCATGAGGAAATATTCGCCAACCAGTTGTACCTCCTATAGCATATGGTCTATACACTGATTTTACATAGTCAGAACAAAGATACCAGGAATTATCCCCAGTATATTCTGCAATATTATGATAAACTCTTATTCCATCATAATACCAGACTCCACCTTCCCATGTAGTATGACTTTGTATTGTTTCATTGTTACAATGTTTGGTACCAAATTCAATCATATTTGCTTCCCAATTTGCAATAACAGAATCAAAATCTGTTACTAATCCTGTAATAGCTCCTGTAGCCCCATTACCATTAGAAACAAAAATAATTACAAATGCTGCGCATATGGCAACAGCTAGTACTAAAATCAACTTTTTCATAACATTATTTGTTTTAGGCCAATATATCCTTATCTTTCTTAACAATTCTTTCAAACCCAAGGACCAGAACAAAACCAACAATAGCTGGAATAATAATATAAATCAACTCTGAACCACTTGAAACAATGTTATTATATGGTAAACGTAAAGCACCTAACATTAATCCAATCAAAAATGCCATTGTTTGAGCTTCATATTTCTTAAGTAAACGTTTCAAAACATGTGAGAACCCAAGTAAACCTACAATAGCACCAGCAGCAAATGCACTTATCTCTGTAAATTGCATACCATTCAAAACTGAAATCATAAATTCATACTGCCCAAGTAAAAGCAAAATAAAAGAGCCAGATATACCTGGCAATATCATCGCACATATTGCAATAACACCTGAAATAAATAGAATTGGCAAAGTATGGTTTGATATTAATGTAGTTAATCCAGAAATATAAAATGCAAATACAAATCCTATAATAACATAAATCAAATTACGTAAAGGAAACCTTTCAGTTTGTTTGTAAACAAAAATAGCTGATGCAAGTATTAATCCAAAAAATAATGCATATGTAGGACCTGTGAAATCTACTAAAAATATATTCATAACTTTTGCTAAAGTAACAAATGCAATACCTATTCCTAATAGAAGCGGTATAAAGAATTTGAAGTTAATACTTTTCAATGATGGACGAATATTGCTAATAGAAAATATCAATTCTTCATATATTCCAGTTATTAGAGCAATTGTACCACCAGATACACCAGGAATTATATCTGCCATTCCCATGAACAGCCCTTTCAAAAATAAGATAAAGGATTCTTTCATATTACGATTAGTCATAAGTTAAAATTTAAGAGAAGAATATAAAAAGAGTTAATGTTGGTACCCAATCTCTTCATTAGTGTTATTTCTCATTTTCAAATAAATAACAATAAGAATAACAAGAATAATTATAACAATAATATATAGAAGATAATCAGGCATTGCACTCTCTTCTGTACCAACTAATATATCACTACCTTCTTCTGGAGTAGTACCAGATATATCAGAATCTGCAGAATCAGTAGGAATATCATTATCTAGTACATTAACATCAGGATTAGTAAATGGTATATCAACTTCACCTTCAATTACTCCTATTTGTCTTGAAATCTGCATAGTTTTATATCCCTGTTTACTTACTTGAACATTTATGATATAAGTTCCAATTTCATCTAATTGTAAAGTAGACGGAATCTGTACATCTTCCATATTACCAGAAGGAGAAGTTAAACTTGCTATTATTGAAGGATTTGAAACTTTTGAAGTATAATCCAAATTAATCTGCTCATTTTTCAAGAAAACTATTTTTTCTAAATCAATACTAAAAGAAAAGCTTGGCAAAGCAGATATTTCAAATGTTTTTTCTTCTCTTTGTTGGATTGGAGAAGTTACTTCTACATAAGATGTACAAGTCTGAGAGTCCATACCAAATATAATAAAACCCGGATCATATACTTTGTTAATAGTTTCTTCAGATATTATTTCTTCATTATAATTCTCAAAAGGTATATTGTGAGTGGAACATTCAGCCCATGCCTTAAAAGAAAGATTATAATCTTGATCACTTGTTATATTATATGAAAACGATAAAGGAGTTTCTTCATAAAATTTTTCTTCGATATTTATATCAATAATTAAACTTGCATAACCTAAATTTATATTCAAAATTAATAACAATATTATAATAATTAAAAAAGTGTTTCTCATATTACTCACATCTTCCGGTTGTCATACTACAACTCTGTCCTTCTGGACATCCACATAATAAACATGTAAATATTTCATTAGTAAATTCTCCATCCCAGCAATATTCATAAGAAATATCACTACAACTTCCTTTTGAGACACAATTAGGTCCTTCGTAACAACCAGGAGAGCAACATTCTTCAACACGCTCTAGTAATATGTCATTATCACAATATTGTAATTGATTAACTGTAGAACATTCTCCATACGGAGTGCAGTCTTCACATACATCTGTCTTACATTCCCCTCCGCAATAATGATAACCTTGCTCACATGACTGCAATTTAAATCTAATTGGAACAGTTTCAAACAAATTTTCTGTATCAGAAATATCAAAAGAAGAAAAAGTTTTAGTATCTATAAAGATTCCTACCAACACATATTTACTATTTCCTATTTTTTCTTCATTTATAATTAAAGTATTTATTTCTCCTGGCAATTTTACTAGCATTGTTACCTTTTCGTAGTTTTTATTCAATGGAAGAGGGCCAATTTTTATACCAAGTAATAATCTATGATTAGATATATAACTATGGTTAAGAGTATAGCCTCTTTGATAATAAACCATAAGAGAATCATTTTCAGTAGCCTGGGCAAATTGATATTTAACAAAATCCGCATTAACTAACTGAGGTACATACCCCATATTACTCATATGATCAAATTTTACAGGGATTTCCGCAACTTTCAGATGAAGCTCATAAGTATAATTTCCAAGATTTATTATTTCCGATTGAGGAAATTCATAAGAAGGATTCAATTTAAAAGATGGGTCACCTAATAGACCCATTGTCTGGCCGGATTCTTGAATGCCCGAAGTGAAATACCTTATAATTTCCGATGACCCAGACATTAAAGAAGCATATCCTATTGTTTTTCCTGCAAGGATATTACTCGCAATTCCACCTAAATTAGAATATCCTCCTCCTTCCATCATTCCCCACCATCCAATCGCTCCTTTTCTTAATGCTTGTGCACACATCAAAGTATAATGTTTATGTTCTGAATATATACACGTTGAACAAGCATTAGCAACTACAAAGGTATTTTGAAGCTGCGGCCAAGCAGTAGAATAAATCCCAAGTATTGCATGGTTACCATGGTCATCATAATATATAACAGATTTATTCTCATAATCTCCAGAAAGTGGTCTAGGAATACTCCCATCATAATTAATTACTTGATTACTATTATACCCAAGTTCATTTAAAATTTCATTGTATGCAATTGAGCCAGCTAAGGAATCTGTAAAATCACCTGCCAAAGTCACTGTTTCTTTTGAGATAGGCAATTTATCATAAAAAAGAACCCTCCCAAGATAACTAAAAACATCGGTAGAAGTTATACCATAAATTCTTCCAGGTATCAGCATATATAATTCTTCTTCATCACTGAAAGTAGGATAAACTGACATATCAGTTAAAAATTCCGAATTAGCATCGCGCCAATATGAGCTTTCTATCGCATCCGATGTTCCCATAATAGTAAGAAACCCCCTCAAAATATTCCAAGACAATGATTTTGTTTCTATAAGTAAATCTATATCTTCTACAATATTATTAGAAGTAGTTAAAATTATCTCATGTTTAGCACTTGCTAAAATCGGAGAAGCTAAACTTGTCTTAGAATAAATTTCATGAAGTAAATTAATGGACTTTTCAGGTGCAAAATCTTGTGTAATTTTTATATCCAAATCATCTGGATTAACTAAAATAATTTTATTTGTATGTGTTTCGTCAACATATTTTTGTTGCAATTGTTCTAAATTATAATTTTCACTACATAGTTGTGAAGGCGAAACAGAACCTATACAAATCAAATTTCTTCCAGAAAAAATAGCGGAATTGTCATTTATAGTTCCTTCTATAACGAGATGAGCATTAATCAAAGACGCGTAAGTTGAAGCTAACAAAGCAATTTCATAATCATCTTCAACATAAACAATATTTTCATAAGATTGCCAATAAGATAAATAATCCTGAGTATTTATCCTTCGGATTTGATTTTGATGTAAGCCAGCACCCAATTCTGCTTGAGCAATTAAAAGATTATCTAATTCTTGAGGAGTATTTCCAATAATAGTGACTCTGTCGGGAGAATATTGTTGCATAAAATAAATTGAAGAATCAATATCAAATCCAGTATCTTCTTCATGATAAACTAAAGTTGGATAAACACAAACATTTTCTGGAGTTCCATGCCCTCTTTGACAATTACTTACATCCCCATATTGCTGTGTCCATGTCGTTAAAGGAACTAAAGGAAGAACATCTCTCCAATTTTCATCTGAAATCAAGAACACTTCTTTATTCTCATATTTTGTCATATCTTTTTGATTTATAGCAAGTGTAGTAGTTGTTGTCGTAGATGAAGTGTTTATAGTTGTAGTAGTATCAGGTAGTACACATAAATTATTTATTTCATCAAAAACATAATCCGGTCCACAATCAATTGCTATGGTAGTTGTAGTTATTACACTTTGATATTCTTGTAAAATTTCATTTTCAGATAATACCCTATTCCATATCTTTACATTATCCATCAAACCATTGAAATTATCACGAGAACCGCCAACATATGCACCAATTTCTAAATTATAAGGAGAATCATCTGGAACTTCTCCGCGAGAAGCATCTTGTCTAAGATATGATACTTCCTGACCATTGACATATAATCTTATTTTTCTGTCACCAGTATTGTCATAAGTCATTACAACATAATTCCATGCATCCATTGTAATAGCATTATTTACACTTGAAGATCTTCCAGATTTTGTATCATCTATATTCTGAATATAAGCTCTTAGTTTATTATTACTACCAATAAACAGCCATTTACTCCATGAAGTTCCATACCCTTTCTTATGCATGATAGTAGTATATTGTTCAGTGTCAGATGGACGAATCCATACAGACCAAGTAAATGATTGTAAGTTGTTTATTGAATCTGCAGCAGGAATATAACTTTTAACATAAATATAACTTTCTCCATCAAAATATGAAGAATTCCCATCTATTGGAAAAAAATCAGCAAAGTTAATATTACCAACCATATAACCATGATTTATACCTATCTCATCCTTAGCATTTCCTTCAAACTTATAATGAGATATAAGAGTATCATCTATTGTTGTAGTGGTTGTTTCAACTGTAGTTGTTGTAATGCATGCACCATTATTACAATTATTTTCACATGGGAACCATTCTCCAGATGAAAAACCATCTTCTTTACAATAATACTCAAATACTCGACTTGTTGAACTATAACAAAGGTCTGTAGTTTGTCCACCATTTCTATCAGTAACAGTTCCTTTCAAATTTGGTTTTTTCCCACCATCAGTATCATCACAGTTTAAAACTGTAGTTTCAGTAGTAGTTGTTTCAATAGTTGTAGTTACAATTGAAGTACTTGTTGTTAAAGAAGTTGTTGTAATTTCACCTTCAACCAACTCCTGAATCTCACTCTCATTTAAAACCGCACTATAAACTTTGAAATCGTCTATCATTCCATCAAAATTTTGCAAAGCAGCCCTCCCACCAATTTGCCATGCATAACCAGCACTAAAATTATTATTTTCACATGATTGGTCCTGGACAAGTTCACCATCCAAATAAACTAAGATTTTTCCACCACCACCATCTTGCTCAAAAGTACTTACTAAATGGTACCATCTATTTATCCCAACATCAACTACCTGAGTATAAGTTGAACACGGAATTTGAGTTCCGCTCTTAGCATAACTATAATAGATATATAATTTACCATTTGAAGTTACTCTTGCTCCATGTCTCCCACCATTTATTGAATAAATATAATTATCAAAAGTTCTCATGTTGAACCATAAAGAAGTTGTATCTGCTGTATCTGTACGCGGATAGCCTCTCCTATCAAACTTAATATAACTTGCACCATCAAAATTTGCTACCGAACCTCGCTCAGCATCAATGATAAAATTTACATCCCCAACAATCACCCCATTTTCATTCCCAGTCTCGTCCATTACATTATTTTCAAATTTATAATGAGCTACTAAATCATTTGAGTCTATTGTCAAGCCAGTAATCAAATATTCATTTCCACCAAAAATATCAGAAAGCCCTGTTAAGACATCAGAAAATGAAAAAGCTTCAGTTGTATCAGTAAATAATGAAATAGAAAGTATCATAATAAAAATTAACATAGTTACTTTTTTCATAAACACATATAGGATTTATCATATATATACCTAAACACCAGCTAATGTTGTTTGTATTTTCTTCTTTTCTTGAGGTTCGCCATTTAATTCATTAAAATGAGACTTCAATATATCTATATCTCGTTTCTTCTTTCCCTGAACTTTGATAAGCTGTTCAGATCTATCTAAAAGGTTTTTTAGTTCTTTTTCTATAAGAAATAGTTCCTCTTCTAGTCGCTTTATTTCACGTCTCATCTCATCTTCTAATGGCATAAGTATGACTGATAAAATAACTAAATCTAACAATAATATATAGAAAGAAGAGTGTTAAAATCTATCTTTTTTCAGTATTCTTACAATGCAGGTTTATTGAAATGTCCAACAACCTTTTCATTAATTTGATAAGAACCACATTTACTACATCCTATAGGTAAGAAATTGTGTTGTGTTCCACAGTCATCACACAAAAATACCATCTTTTTAGGACGTCTAATTCGTCTACGTTTCAATATACCATTAACTACATGATACTTATTCTCATCAAACTTTCCTATGTGTCTAATTTTCGTTTTCATTTTCTTCACCCCTTTAATCATCATACATAATTTTATTATGCAGCCTTTGCAATACTTTTATCGTATTCTCTATATTCTTCAACATATTTGCTGAATCTTTCACGAATATCTGAAAATTCCTTTTCAAATACGTCTTTAATTTCAGTATCATCACTGATTTTACTTTCAACAATATCAGAAGTTCCCCATTTATAGAAAACACTTCCCATATCATTTCCATTTTCATCAGTTATACTATATTCATATACTGTATGTTCTCTAAACCAATCAGGCTCAGTTTCAACTTTTTCATAAGTTAATCCATGTTTTTCAAAAAATATTTCAACATCTAATTGAAGCATCTGATATGCATTAGCTATTTTTGGTTCATACATTTTTATCACCTAATTGTTATTTGGATCAAACGGCAATCCAACTAATTCTTCTTTAACACCCTCTCGTGTTAATCCATGCATAATATATCCTGGAGTAAACTCATCAGGACCTGCAGTGTCATTTCTATTAATTATAACAGCCTTTCCACAATTCATAAGCTCTGCAGCTTCTTTACCTTCAAATGTGGCGATTACTTCTCCTTTTTCATCATAAATATCTAGATTAAATCTAGTCCCACTATAATGACCATCAACTCTGCGATGTGTAGTCCACTGATGTTTATGTTTAGGAACCTCACCCGGAAAATCGTAAAAACCAACTTCAGCATCACCAAAGGCATGATCTCTTAATTCATATCTAGTAAGTTCCCCTAACATTGCTTTTGCTTCGTCAAAATTCATTTCTATCACCTTTCATACTCCTTGAATAAACGATCCATACTATATTCTATCTTTTTCTCACAGTTCGTTCTTTTTGAAATTCTATTAAACATATTCATATTATTCACCTGTTTCTAAACCTTCACTTGAATCAAAGGATTTATCTACTAAATCTTGAATAGCTTCATCATGCGCATTTTCTTTTGTCGCATCAATGAGTTTTAGATATCTGATACCAAAATCAGTATTAGCAAAATAGTTGCTTATAAATTCAGGATCATCTTCATTTCTCATTTCCATATAACCATTTGATTTTATATGGTCTCGTGCGATTTCAAGAGCTTCAGGAGTATCTGCTATTACCATAGTCGGTGGTTTTGGTTTCATTGATGGATGAATAACCATCATTTTTTTATCTCCATATCGTCCATCAGCCATAACATATTCATGTGCCTTTACACCATCAAACTTAGTTGTTTTAGAAAATCTATACCCATGTCGTTTAAGCCTCTTATGTGCTGATGTATAGGTTTTACCTTTACCATCTGTTAAAATAACTCCTAATTTTCCATGTGTAAATTCATGCGTAGTCATATCATATCACCATTATGTTACTATTTCATAGTAGTTATTACCTTTAAAGGATTTCTGTAAGGAAAAGTATATATTGCAGTATATATGTTATACTAATTACAACTTTTTAGTCATGTATGGCTTTTCTAGCTTATATCCAAGCTTTTCATAGTATTTTCTAACACCAATACCTGATGTTACTTGAATTTTACCACAATTTGATGATTTAGCAATCTTTTCAGCTTCTTTCAGCAATCTCTGTCCATAAGACTTATGCTGTTTCTCACTATTTTCGCCTTTTTCACCAATTTCAAGCATAGGCCCATATACATGTAGTTCTCTAACCAATGCTTTATCATCTTCTAAGCGTAATCTAAGAAATCCAATGATTTTGCCTTTTGTAATAAACTGTAAGAATATCTCTCTTTTACCAGATCCAGTATATTCAATTTTATCGAGTTTTACTGTGTTTTCATCTATTTCCAATGAGCGTATTTCTCTACATCTAATACATTTACATTTTTGGCTTGTTTTTTCCATTGCTTCCTGTACTAATTGTCGTAAGTTAGTGGTTCTAGGACCATGTTCTACTAATTGTTCAGGAATATCTCTCATTATTCTCTTTATGCGAACATATTCTGGTACAAACTTCTTTAGTTCTATAAGCAATTTCATAGTTTGCTCATTTGTCAATGCATCATAAGAACCATCTTTCCACATTTCGTGTAATTTAGTTCCAGGTATAACTAAAACAGGATAAATCTTAAGTTCATCTGGTGAATAATTGATTGTAAACAGTTCTTTGAAGTCATCTATTTCTTTTTGTATATCAATTTTACCATTAATTCCAGTTAATCCAGGCATCCAATGTAAACACACTTTCAATCCAGCATCTTTTAGCTTTTTAATCGCATCTTTAGTGTCTTTGTTAGTATGTCCACGTTGAACTTTCTCTAATATTTCATCATCTGTACTCTGTGCACCGATTTCTACACGTGTACAGCCAGCATCAAGCATCCATTTGATATTTTTATCAGTGCAAAAATCAGGTCTTGTTTCAAATGTTAAACCAATTATCTTAGCATTCTCCTTTTCAAATGTCTTCAAGCACGCTTTCATGAATTTTTCCCTTTCTTTTTCAGAAACAACTAAGAAATTACCACCCATTATAATTAATTCACACTTTTCAACAGGATGTCCTATAGCTCTTAACTGTTTCAAACGATTTTGTATTTGTTTTGAAGCATCAAACACATTTCTTTGAGCACGCATAGTTGCTGGCTCTTTACCTGTGTACGAACGAGGAATACCATCTACATTTGGACAATATACACAATTACCATCACAATCACCTTTCCACATAACTGCAATATTAGCAACACCTGACAAAGTTCTAACAGGCTTAGTTTGCAAGAATTGTTTTACTTTTTTCTCTTGTTCTTTTTCTAAATTCATACTAGGTAATGATAGAATAATATCAGCATTTCTAGGAATATCTCCTATAGCAAATTCTTTAGCTAATGCAATTTTCTTTGTTTCTAATTCCCAAGGAGTTTTAATATTATTATCTAATATACTATCTACTATCAGCTTATACACCTTTTCTTTATTATCCATAAATGCAATTCAAGAATTAGATTTTTAAGTTAGTTAAAATTCATCTGCTGTTGTGTCAGGATCAAATGTAGTTGCGCCATAAATTCCCCAACTTCTACCACTTCCCATCTGCTGAAAATTATACCAACGTACATCAGCAGTCCATGTGTTCAAAGCACCATATTTCTTAACACCATTATCAATTTTATAACCAATACCAGTAATGAAATGATCTGTCCAACCGTCTGCATTAGTATCAACTATTAAACCAACAGGTCTACCAGCATCAATCTCTGCTTTATACAGATCCCAATTAAAACTACCCCAAACTCTATTCTTAGCATCTGATTTAGTATAACCTGCTTTTTTAGTAAAATAATCTTCAATTGCATTATCAATATCACTATACCAACTCCAACCATAATAATTATTTTCAGAACTAAAGCTAGTCTCCATATAATCTGCAACAGAATTATCTGAATGAGATTCTCCTGTTTCAGATTTATCAGCACGAATACCAGTACCAGTATTATCTATTGGATTTGAATAATCACTGACATGTTCTACAGACGCAATCATATCATATACTGCACCAGTTTGAGTATAGGCATCTCCAGGAACTAAATTATTATATTTATTAAATTGATCCCAATATCCAACAATCATTCCCACTGCAGTTGGTCCACAACCACGATGCCATATATATCCAGGAACAGTATCAATTAAATTAAAATCAGTTGGTAATATGGATGATGTTGTAGTTGTACTTGAAGATGCTGTCGGAGATACTGTAGCAGTATATGTAGTAAACCCAGTAACATCAAATACAAATGTACCACCTGTATAACTTACAACAGTACAATCAGAACATGGAACCCCATCTTTCAAAATATCAGGAGTTTCAGAAAATGGTAAATTATATAATGTAAGCCTTGCAGGCTTATCTAATTCAGGAAGATTAACACTATCTACTGATATTGAATTATCTGTTATAGTTACATATGCTTCAATATCTGCTTCACTAACAGCTATACTTTCTCCTGTAAAATCTATTGATCCCAATCCTGGTTCATCTATAACAAGATCATCAACAGGATCTATTGTAGTTGAAGTTGTTAAAATTGTGGTTGAGGTTGTTGAACTTTCACCAGTATAAATTCCTTGAACTTCGGAA
>EAAG01000015.1:0-11321 GCA_026058435.1 Candidatus Aenigmatarchaeota archaeon
AGAACAATATAATAAAATAACTGACATTGGAACAGTTTCCTATAGTGTAAAAACTAATCCTATTGCTGCGCAAATATTAGAAAAAGAAACTGATTGTATGTTTTGTATTCATACTGAAAACGAATTAGAATATGTTAAAGACACAAAACGTATATGGTTCCTAGCAGAGTCATGGACTTTAGAACAAATAGAAAAATTATATTCATTAGGTATAAGAAACTTCGCTATCCATAACAAAAACGATCTTAACAAACTAATTGAATTTATGGAACATGTAGAAGAAAAAATAAATTTATTATTAAGAATGAAACTAAGAGAGCACAGTATTTTTACAGAAAAGTATTTTGTATTTGGTTTTGATTCTAAAACAGTTAATGAATTAATTCCAGGATTAAAAAATAATGATAAAATAAATAAATTAGGAATCCATTTTCATAGGAAATCAGAAAATGTTGGAGAATGGTCTTTGAAATACGAATTATCAAATGCACTAACTAAAGAAACTCTGAAAGCAATTGATATAATGAATATTGGCGGAGGATTGCCAATTAAATACAAGAACATCAGCGATATCGCAATAACAAATATACTCAAAAAAATTCAAGAACTAAAACAATGGTTATCTGAATACAACATAGAAATTATAACAGAACCTGGTAGATTTTTATCAGGTCCAGCTATTGAACTTGTAACAAGAATAATAAATCTTGATAACAAAACAATAACAGTTAATGCATCAATATACAATACTGCAATGGACACTTTGATTGTTCCTCATAGATTACTTGTAAAAGGTGAGCGAGAACATAAATCAGAAGACATCAAAGAATATACTATCAAAGGTTCTACTCCATGTAACTTAGATATGTTCCGTTACTCAGTATTCTTACCAGAAATGGAAATTGGTGATGAAATTATATTTGAAAACGCAGGAGCATATAATTTTGCAACTTTATTTTGCAACTTATCTAAATTAGAAACAGAAATTATAGATTAAAGAGATTTATAATCCCAGAATCGAACTATTTGTTTTGCATTATCAAGAACATTATCACTATCAACCAATTGTCTAGCAGTCAAGAATATCATTCGTCTTTCTTGTTCAGTTAAAGGATCTGAATAACTTATTACTAAATTATCAGGAACCACTAATTTCTTATCATTATCACAATCAGAAAAAACATAATGTCTTGTAACTTCAGCTTCTGTATCTTCATCAGCAAAATGTCTTTTTGGGTGTACATCAAAACCCCATTGTTTTGCAGTACGAACAGCAGTTTGTTCAGGAGTTTCTCCAGTATAACCATTAGAACCTGGAAATCCAAAATAAGTATCATTTGGTTTATGTCCATGTGCTTTAAGTCCCTTTTCACACGCTTGTCTTAAAACATATCTGAAAGAATCAGTTTCTGGGTCATAAACAGTAAATACAGCTGACACTCTTTCATTATCCTTTTCCATACCTATACCAGGTAAACGTTTGATTATTCTCATTACAATCACCTATCTACTAAATAAGAACTAAAGAGCGCCTAATCCTTTTAATGTCTTCTTTAAATTTTTGATAGCTGCCTTTATTTCTGTTGTAGTTCTAGCTCCAGCACATACTATTTTTCCTGAACTAAACAGTAAAAATGATGCTTTAGGATCATAAACTCTATAAACTATACCTGGGAATGTTTCAGGTTCATATTCACTCTTTTCTAATTCAAATGCTATAATATCCAAGTCAAGAGAGTCACATATTCTATCAGTTGCAACAATATTCTCAACTTTTACAGTATATTTTCTTGGTACTCTAACACCAGATTTTCTGATATCTTTCAAAAGTTCTTTAAAAGCATCTTTTGATCCAGCTATACTTTTAGCACCAATACATACTATTTTACCTGTTTGAAATATCAAAAATGAACCTTTTGTATCACCGCTCAAACGATAGATAAGAGCAGGAAATTGTTCTGGTTCATATTCAGAATCCTTTAAATGATGTAATAGCTCATTTAGAGGTAATTTAGTATTCAATTTAATAGTTGAAACAACATTTTGAATTTTCATATAATAACCTACCAGTTAATACCAGTTTATGTTTATAACCACATTTTAAGCATATTTAAAGGTATTAAGTTTCCATTTAAAAGGCACAGAAACGCTTTTAAAGCTTTCGGTTAATACATAGATATTACATTTGTATTAACTAATACAGATCATTCGCCATTCTTTGAATACAAGGCGAAAAATACGTGAAAAGTACGTGATAACATGGTTACAGTCGATAAAGCTGTTATAGCAAAAATAGAGAAAAATGGACAACATTTCGAAATTTTAGTAGATCCAGAACTAGCTCTAGACATGAAAAAGGGTAAAACAGTGTCTATGAACAACATTTTGGCTATTAATGATGTTTACAAAGACTCTAAAAAAGGTGAAAAAGCTTCACCAACTAAGTTAGAAGAGGCATTTGGAACATCAGATGTACAAGAAATAACCAAAGAAATCGTAAATCATGGTGATATACAGTTAACAACAGATATGTTAAGAAAACAAAGAGAAGAAAAGAAAAGGCAAGTTGCTGCTTATATCTCAGCTAATTCAATTAACCCAGAAACAAAAGCACCACACCCAATTGAACGTGTTTTAAACGCAATGGCTGAAAAGAAAGTTAATATTGATTCAAGAAAGCCAGTAACTGAACAAGTTGATGATGTTGTGAAAGCTATTAAAGAGTTACTACCAATTTCATTTGAAAAAGTGAAGATAAGTATCATGGTACCAGCTCAATATGCCGGACAGGCATACGGTGTTCTAAAGAAATTTGGAATTGAAAAGAGTGATTGGGGAAATGATGGCTCATTAAAAGCTAAAATTGAAGTAACTGCAAGCTCAAAAAGTGATTTGTACAGCGCATTAAACGCTGCAACAAATAATAATATTATGATTAAAGAGGATGAATAAAATGGAAGCAAAAACTGAAAAACCAGAAATAAAACAAAGAAAAGTAGTCATACCTGGAGATGAATTAGGTGAAGGAAGAGCTGGACACGGCACTTACGAACTTGGTGGTAAAATCTTCTCAAAAGTTGTTGGATTGCACGATCATAGAGATGAAATGCATTTTGTAATACCTTTGAAAGGTGTTTACAATCCAAAAAGAGGAGACGGTATAATTGCTCAAGTCTTTGAAATTGCAATTTCAAGATGGATAATGGATATTAATTCTCCTTATGATGCATCAATGTCATTAAGTGATGCAGTAGAAGAATTTGTTGATTTAACAAAATCAGATTTAACTAGATATTATGATTACGGTGACCTTGTGTTCGCTGAAGTTTCTAGCGTTTCTAATAGTAAGTCTATAAACTTGTCAATGAGAGATAGAAAATGTAGAAAACTAAGAGGCGGACGCATAGTCAAAGTAACTCCATCAAAAGTTCCAAGAATTATAGGAAGAAATGGAAGTATGGTGGAATCTATTAAAAATAGAACTGACTCACAAATTGTTGTTGGTCAGAACGGTATTGTATGGATTAAAGGCGGTCTTGAAGAACTTGCAATTGAAGCTATAATGGAAATTGAAGCAAAAGCTCAAATGGACGGTCTGACAGATGCAATAGCGATAATGCTTGATAAAAGATTAAAGGAAATGGGTATAACCCCAAAACCAGTACAAAAAGATGCTCCTATAAAATCAACAGAAGCATCAAATTATACTAAACCAGAAGGTGAAAAAAATGGCAAGACTGAATAATAGAAAAGACGATGAACTAAGACCTATTGAAGCTAAAGTAGGCGTTATTAAAAACGCAATAGGTTCAGCTATGTTTAGACTTGGAAATACAATTGCAATTGCAGGTGTATTTGGTCCAAGAGAAGTTCACCCTCGTCATGCAACAGAAGCAACAAAAGCTGTATTAAGAACAACTTATGCAATGGCTCCTTTTGCAACTGATGATAGAGGAAGACCAGGACCTTCTAGACGAAGTTCAGAAATAGGTTTAGTTACAAGACAAGCTCTAAAAGAAGTTATATTTTTAGAAGACTTTCCAAAAACAGCTATTGATGTTCGTATAGAACTTATTCAAGCTGATGCATCTACACGATGTGTAGGACTTAATGCAGCGTCATTAGCATTAGCAGATGCTGGTATACCAATGAAAGACATGGTTGCATCATGTTCAGCTGGTATAGCTGATGGTAAAGTTTTGTTAGATATTGAAGGTAAAGAAGATTCTAATGGTGAATTAGATTTGCCTGTAGCATATTATCCTAAAGAGAAAAAACTTACATTATTGCAAATGGATGGAATGACAAACAATAAACAAATGAAAGAAATAATCAAATTAGCAATTAAAGGATGTGAGCAAATTTACGAAGCTCAGAAAAAAGCTTTACGTGAAAAATATGATATTAGTAAAAATGAGGTGAAGAAAAAATGAGTATAAAATATGACCCAAATGTCATGAGAGATATGATTGCAAACGACAAAAGAACAGGCGGTCGTGCTTTTGATGCTTATAGAGATATTCAAATAGAAACAGGAGTTGCTCCTTTAGCAGAAGGTTCATGTCGAGTAAAAATCGGTGATACTGATGTTATTGCTGGAGTAAAAGCAGAAATTGGAACACCATATCCAGATTCTCCTGCAGAAGGTTCTATTTCAGTTAATAGTGAATTCTTAATATTCGCAAATGAAAAATTTGAACCTGGTCGTCCTAGTGACGAATCAATTGAAGTATCTCGTGTAGTAGATAGAGCTATTAGAGAATCTAAATCAATTGATTTCAAGAAATTATGTATAGAAGAAGGTGAAAAAATATGGATGATTGGAATTGATATTGATATTATGAATGCAGATGGAAATTTAATTGATGCTGCATGTTTAGCAGCAACAACGGCATTAACAATTGCAAAAATGCCTGAAATGAAAGAAGATGGTAGACCTGATAAATCAAAAAAAGGTAAAAATAACTTACCAGTTAACAAAATGGCTGTAAATACATCTTTTGTAAAAATAGAAGACAAGATCATTGTTGATCCAGATGAAAGAGAAGAAGAAGCAATGGAAGCTAAAGTCACTATTGGAACATATGAATCTTTAGATGGTAAAGAATCAGGACTATGTTCAATGCAAAAAGGTGGAGAAAGCGGATTTACATTTGAAGAACTTTCAGATATAATTGATTTAGCAGAAGTAAAAGGTAAAGAACTGCGTGAAAAAATCAAAAAAGCTATCAAAGCTTAATTCTTTTTAAATCTTTCAAAAGACTTTATTCTATGTCTTTAGAAAATATTGCTGAATTAGTAGGATTAATTGAGCAACAAACTGCGAAACGTATACTTTTACAATTACCTGATGGTTTACGTCAGTATGCAACACAAATAGCTGACAAATTACAAGAAAAATCTATACAAACAATTATATCTGGTTCTCCATGCTATGGAGCATGTTGCTTAGCAGAGCAAGAAGCTATTGATACTAAGAGCGATTTACTGGTTCATATAGGACATAATGATTTTGGATTCAAAGATATGAAAAAAACAGTACCAGTACTATTCTATCCATGGAAACTACAGATAGAGTTCACTAAATTAGATGTAAGCAAAATTAAACAAACAAAACTTGGATTAGTTTCAACTGTTCAATATATGGATGAACTTGATAAAATCCAAAATATGCTAAAAGAAAGAGAAACTACAATACTAGGACAAACTTTAGGGTGCATGACTCCAGATATTCCAAAAGATATAGAAGCTATAGTATATTTAGGAACAGGGCAGTTCCATCCAACTGCTTTTACAAGTATTCCAGTTTACAGAATCAATCCAAAAACAGGAGATATAGATATTGTTGAAAAAGATGAGAATATAGAGCAAAAAAAGAAGGCAGCAGCTCTAAGTAAGCTAGATGATGCTAATACAGTAGGTATTCTAGTATCATCTTATCCAGGACAGAGCAAAATAGACCAAGCCATGGAAATCAAGGAAAAAATGGAAAAAATAGATAAAAAGCCCTATATTATATATATTAACGAGATCAATGAGAAAACTGTCCAGGAATTAGACATAGATGCATTTATAAATACTGCGTGTCCAAGAATTAGACAAGACTATCTGGGAAAGCCAATCATTAATAGTATAGATTTGAAGTGATATTATGTTTGAAGTAAAACCAATTGAAAAAAAGAGCGATGTTCTTAGAATAGAATTAAGTGGTAGAAATTACCTTACAATCGCTAATGTGCTTAATGATAATCTATGGAAAAAGAACATAACAGCTGCATATACACAAAAACATCCTCAGATCAAAAACGTAGAAATACTTGTAAAATCAGCTTCTCCAAAAGCAAAACTAGTTAATGCTGCTGATCAATTATCAAAAGATGCAGAAGCACTGAAAAAACAAGTAAAATAAGAGATTTTTAATCAAGTTCTTAAACCCTTAAAAACATAGCAATTTTGCACTATTTATGAGTAACAAAAAGTTTTCATTCAAACGAACATTTGCAATGTTTATTATATGTTTATTGGCAGCTATGACTTTGTCTACATTTGCACATGAATTTACACATGTTATACAAGTAGAGGCAGATAATCGTGTAGAACCTGTAAGTGTTTGCTGGGACTATGGACAAGATTCTGCAGCACATGTAGATTACAAATGGTCTATTAACTCATTAACAATAGATGAAAAACAGGATTTTATGCAACATAATGGTAGTAGAGAATTTATTGCATATACTATTGGATTCTTAACTTTAGGATTATTTGTAGGAATCACAAAAATAGAAAATTACTGGTAAAAGTTGTTATTATTAATGCTTTTCGTTAATATTCTCTTCATGAAGCAAAAGAAAAAGAAATCTCTTAAACGCGATATTATAGAGATAGTTGTCGCACTGTTTGCAGCATTCATATTCTATACAATACTAAGTGCAGCTACAGGAACATCAATGCCTTTAGTGTCTGTTGTTTCAGATAGCATGGAACCTGTATTACAAAGAGGGGATTTATTGTTTGTAACCTCTACAGACGAATACCAAGCAAGAGATATAGTTATTTATCAGAATCAACATGTTCCTTATACAATAGTTCATAGAATAATTAGCAAACAAACTGAAGAAGATGGTTCATTGTCATTCATAATCAAAGGAGATAACAATCAATCTCCAGACCCATTTCCTGTAAAAGAAAACGAGATAAAAGGAAAAGTACAACTTGCTATTCCATTATTAGGATATCCAAGATTAGCATTAATGGCTATAGGAATTTAATCGTCTGCTGCTACAGAAATTGGTGTTCTTTCAAATCTTACAGAAACCACATTTGATCTTGTAATTACTATTCCTTTATCAGGATCAAGACCCATACCTTTAGCAGAATCTCCACCATAAACTATATCTGCGACAATATCCGCCATATCATATGCTTCATTATCAAATCTAGAAACAGATGATTCTGCTTTTCTTGTACAATATAGAGGTTTATAATGAGCATTAACTTCTGGTGATCGTAAGTGTGCTTCTACAATTGGCATAATTCTATATTCACCAGCTACAACAGGATTATTTTTTAATAATTTTTCTATTTTAGTACCTTTTTTAGACATCATCATTATTCTTGGTATAAATCCACCATTTTCTTTATAATCATGAACAACTCTTGCTCTTAATCTTTCAATAAAATTTTCATCTGATGGTAATGATCTTTGGAATATAAATTCATCACCAACACAAGAATCACCAATATCAAATTCTCTTGGATCAGTATAAGCAGTATCACCACCTACTGGTCTATAAGTCAAAACATTTCCACCTTCTTCTGGTTTTCTTACAAATTCATATGGACCTACACCATACATTTCAGCTAAAAGGAAATCCCATCCAGTAACAGCAATAATATCATCACGTCCATGTATCTCACCTTGTGCTATAACTCTGTTTGGACTATCTTCAGCACCAAGAACAACTAAACGCATAGGTCCTTCAGGAGTAGCCATTTCATAATCAGGAGGATGTGAACGATATTCACCATCAACAAGATCTTTTCCATCCCATACAACTTTAGCATATCTCACCATTTCATCTAAATCAACAACAGTTGATAATGGAACATCTGGATTGAGAGATAGTCTATCAAGTACATCTGGTTCATAAACATCTTTCATATTTGTACTAGCTGGTAGGTAAATTTGTGTTGGTACAACTTCTCTTGCCATTATCTCATTCCTCCCCTAGGTCTTGCATAATTATTAAGTCCAACTCTTCTCCTTAAGGTTCGTGGATCACCGGTTCTCATTACTGTAGTACCTCTGACCCTTCCATATCTAGTACTTCTACCGGAAACATAACTTAATAGTTTTCTTATTGGGCTCATCTAATCATAACCTCGAATTTTTTTATTGAATCAATCTTAGTCATTTCTTGTTCAAGTTTTTTTATATCTTTACAATCGCTTATATCAAGCATAGCAGACCATTCAGCTATTTTACCTTTTTCAATGGTTTTGCTATGACTCATTAAAATATCAATACTATGTTTTGAAAGAACATCAATAGTCTTTGAAAGAGAACCATGCTCATCTTTCATTAAAACATCTATAGTAGCATTTTCGCCTTCAACCATAGGAATAAGTTTTACCTCTTTATTTCCATTGCTTATCAACATTACTTCACTATTATTATCAAGATTAATGTAATTCCTTATATGGAATGGAATAAGCAATCTTCCTTTTGAATCAATTTTGACTATGTTGAAACTATTGTTCATAATAAACTACCTCTTATGCGCGTGGAGTCCCAATATTTTCCCACTTAGTTCGATACATTCTTGTATCAGAAACATATTTAAGTGTTTTTCCCACACAGGGGGAATCATATATTGACGAAATATACCAAGATATATTAATCATCCAAAAAATATCATTTAAAAAAGGTGGGAAAAACGTGGAAGCAAAGCATTAAATATACTTCAAAACAAGAAAAGTAAGTTAAATTTTAATTATTTTACACAAATAACAAAGTGATCAAAATGAATTTTTGTCCAAAATGTGGTTCCATAATGGTACCTGTTAAGAAGAGAACTGCAGCAGTTCTTACTTGTAGAAAGTGTAATTATACTCAAAAAAAGGGAGTAAAATCTGTAAAGATTACAGAAAAACCACAAAAAGCTAACAAAGTAGTTGTTCTTGAAAAAAATGTAACATCTCTACCAAAAACAGAAAAAGAATGCCCTAAATGTAATCACAGAAAAGCATATTGGTGGTTGCAACAAACTCGTGGTACAGATGAACCTCCAACACAATTTTTCAAATGTGAAAAATGTTCACATGCATGGAGAGAGTACAAGTAGGTTTCTATGAAACCTACTGTATAGAATAACTAAGAGTTATTCTCATACAAATAAATTTTCTTTTAATAACACGTAAACCAAATAATAAACCATGGTTGTTAAAATAATTATTACACTACTTTCAATTGTATTTGTAATCCTTACACCTTTAGTTATTTTTGGATATTCAGCAAAACCTGTATTTTATGAACCAGATATAATGCAAGATATATTAAATCAAAACGGATTTTTTAATGCATTAAGCGCATCAACTGGAAGTGACATCATAAGTCAATCTCAATCTCAAGCAGTCTCAGCAATTCTAGCTACTCATGTTCCTAGTATGCTTGAATATCTCAGAGGTGATTCTGATAAAATAGAGATTATAATAAAAGCAAATGAATTGCAGTCCTCAACTTTAACTGCAATACGAAAGACTTTGAATACAAAAATATCTGAAAAACCGGTTTGTTCAGAAAATGAAGAACCACAATTAGTTTCTATGATGGAATTTACATGCTCACCTACAAGTGCACAAGGAAAAGAAATTGCTGTTAACAAAGCAATGTCACAAATATCCCCATTTCTTGGTTTAGATCAAGCAGAAGATATTGATATAAGTGATCAATTAACAGGAGAACTTTCAGCACTTGAAGATGCTAGAAATATGTTAAAAACCGCATTTGGTATGTTAATGATTCTACTAATTATAATCATTTTGATTATCATAGGAATATTTGCATTAAGAAAAAACGATATTAAACTAGCATTCAAAACTACAGGAATTATATTTCTTTGGTCTGGAATTAGTACTGCTGTTATTTCATTAGCATTACCAGCTATTCTATCAAATATAGTACCACCAACTGCTGGTGGAAATGTGTTGGTGTCAGTAATAGATGATGTTATTACAATTATTACATCAAATGCTCAATCATATGTTTTTGCATTAGTGATACTTGGAATATTTTTCATAGGATTATACTATTATGTAAAATCTAAACAAACTCTTAAAAAACCTATAATAAAGTGATATTATGGTAAAACAACCAATTCTTGAATTAAGAAATGTAACTAAGACATATACATTAGGTCAGTCAAAATACAATGCATTAGAAAATGTTCATATGAAAATAAAAAAAGGTGAATTTGTTTCTATTATTGGGCCATCTGGTTCAGGAAAAAGTACAATGCTTAATATGGTTGGAATTTTAGATAGACCAACAAAAGGAAATATTTTGATAGATAATATTAACACAACAACACTTGATGATAATCAATTAGCTACTATTAGAGGAAAGAAAATCGGATTTGTATTCCAAACATTTAATTTAATACCTCGGTTTAGTGCATTAGAAAATGTAATGTTGCCAATGTGGTTTGCAGGAACAGATACTGAAACAAGGATATCAAGAGCAAAAAAGCTATTAACAAAAGTTGGACTAGAAAAAAGAATGAATAATAAAGCAAATCAAATGTCAGGTGGAGAGCGTCAAAGAGTAGCAATTGCGCGTGCCCTTGCAAACAATCCAGAGATAATTCTTGCAGATGAGCCAACAGGAAACCTAGATAGTAAAACAGGAGCAACTATACTCAAAATACTTAAGGATTTAAACAAAGAAGGTAATACTTTGATAATAGTTACTCATGATACTACTATAGCAAAACAATCTGATAAAAAAATAAAACTTTTAGATGGAAAAATACTATAAATATATGATGTGATATACAATGATTATGAAAATCGAGAAAATCTTATTAGCATTTGTAGTTCTATCTATACTCATAACGTCTATCCCTGTTTTTGCTGTATCAACAGCTTCTGGCGCAGATTTGAAAGCTGAATTAGCAAAATATGAACCATCTCCAGCAGAAAAAGGTAAAGTAATGACAGCATGGATAAAGATAGAAAATGTAGGTGCTGAAAAAGCTGAAAACGCTGTTTTCACTCTTGTTCCTAGTTATCCATTTACACTTCTAAATGAAAATGATGAAATA
>EAAG01000016.1:0-11129 GCA_026058435.1 Candidatus Aenigmatarchaeota archaeon
ATTAGACAAGCTTTAGATTCCGTGAGAGAAGGATTTACTCTAAAAGAATATGCAAAATATCATTCAGCTCTAAAAGTAGCTTTGAAATTCTTTAGGTGATTATTTTATGAGATTAAAACAATTACTTAAACCAAACTCAACTAAAATTTCGTTATTTATAATTTTATCCGTGTTTTGGTATATATTCATTATATATTCTGTTACAAATCAATGCGCTATCATAGATATTATGTGTCCAATAGATGATACTCCTTGCATAGAACCAATAAATTTAATACCCGAATGTGATGTTTGTGGTTGTTCATCACAACACCCAATTCATACAGAAATTTTGATAATATTTTCTCCGGGAATAATTCTTTATATTGGATATTCTTTATTTGAGAAATATCGTTAAACACTTTTCTTAACAACTTTCAACAAATCAGCACGTGCTACTAGCCCTTTAATTTTTCCATTTTTTGTAACTAACACAGCAGACTGAGCTTCTAGCAAAGAAGAAATAACAGTTAATGATGTATTGATATCAATAGATGCCAAAGGACTTTCCATTATATCATTAACCTTGAGTAAAGAAGGATCTTCATTCATAACAAAAGCGTGCGCAACATCTTTCTCTGTAATAGTCCCAACTACAACACCATCATTCATAACAGGCATTTGTGAAATATTTTTTCGTTTCATTACATTCACAGCTGATGATAAACTACGTAAAGGAGATATAGATGATATAGTTTTACTCATAATCTGTCCAGCTGTCACATCACTTTCATGTTGTTCTTTCTGAAGAACAGAAAATATTTTTTCAACTTTAGAAAATGCAGGATCAACTGTACCTTTCTCTATTCTAGCAATCAAAGATTGGCTTACACCAGTTTTTTCAGCCAATTCTTTCTGCGTAATACCTTTCATCTTTCGCATAACACTTATCTTCTTAATGTCCATCATAAATTACTCACACTCATATTTTATGAATATATGCATATTTTTAAAGTTAAAATATTTATAGTTAAAACCCAATTTAATTTTGGTGATTATGTGAGTAGAAAACATTTATTTACTTCCGAATCCGTGACAGAAGGTCACCCTGATAAATTTTGTGACCAGATTTCAGATGCCATTCTGGATGCAATGTTAACACAGGATAAGGATTCAAGAGTAGCTGTAGAGACTATGACAACTACAGGCCTGATAATTGTGGCAGGTGAAGTAACCACAAAAGGAACAGTAGATATACAAGAAATCGTAAGAGGAGCTGCAAGAAATATCGGATATGATAACGCTGAATGCGGATTCCACTGCGACGATTGTTCAGTATTAGTTTCTTTACATGAACAAAGCCCTGACATATCTCAAGGTGTAACAGAAGGACAAGGAGATGATAAAGAACAAGGTGCTGGAGACCAAGGTTTAATGTTTGGTTATGCAACAAACGAAACTGAAGAATTAATGCCATTACCAATAGACCTAGCTCATAAACTAACTCTGAAACTTTCAGAAGTTAGAAAAAACGGTACATTAAATTGGTTAAGACCTGATGGAAAATCTCAAGTAACTGTAGAATACATAGATGGTAAGCCAAAAAGAATAGAAACTATTGTTTTGGCAGCACACCACGCTCCTGACATCACAAATGAAGAATTGAGAAAAGAGTTAAGGGAAAAAGTAATTGATCCTATATGTGGAGAGTGGGTTGACGAAAATACAACATACCACATCAATGCAACCGGTCGGTTTGAATTAGGAGGACCACCTGCAGACACTGGATTAACTGGAAGAAAGATTATCGTAGACACCTATGGAGGACACGGTAGTCATGGAGGAGGAGCTTTCTCAGGAAAAGACCCATCCAAAGTAGATCGTTCAGCATCATATATGGCAAGACATATAGCAAAAAACATTGTCGCAGCTGAACTAGCAGAAAAATGCGAAGTCCAGTTAGCATACTCTATTGGAGTTGCACAACCTGTGTCAATATTAGTCGACACATTTGGAACAGGAAAAGTGGACGATGAAAAATTAGAACAAGCTGTGAAAAAAATCTTTGATCTAAGACCAAAGGCAATTATAGAATATCTAAACCTGAAAAGACCGATATTCCAAAAAACATCAGCTTACGGACACTTTGGAAGAAATGACCCTGACTTTACATGGGAATTAACAAACAAAGTAGATGAATTAAAACAAGCAACCGCAGAATGATTTTATTTTAATGGGAATTAGTGGGCGCAAGCCCACCAGTTTCTAGTATTTTATAAATATTCAAAACTAATTTCTGAAAGTGATTAAATGAATGGTTATGTAGAATCTCCATTAGAACATGCTCAAACAGATGAAAAATACGCAGCTATACAAGATCATTGTAGAGCTCAACGTTGTAAACCTTCACCAACTGGCTGCAAAGGATTTCATTGCCCGCAAATAGGTGAAAGAGTTAAAAGATTTGGGCAGATATCTCATGTACCAGATCATAGTATCAAATCAGCACCAAGACCTACATACAGATCAACAGAACATAGAAGACCTAGAAAACATTTCCCAGAATCTTAATAATAAAATGATGCAAATGCCTTGATAATCAATACCAATATTAAAATATACTTTCCTATTTCTGGAATTGGTGTTGTACTAAAGAAAAGAACCAAAGCTACTATCAAATCAACTACACCAAGAGCCTTTATCATAATTTGTACCATACTTATTCCTCCTTTATTCTCTAAGCAACAATGCTCCTATAATCAACAAACATAAACCAACCACAACCATTGCAATAGCTGTTATATGACTTGTAAACAAACCAACTACTATTGCAGCTGCTAAAACTGCAAATATAGTCCATCCTATAAGTTCTTTTCCTATAAAATAAATTACTCCAAACATTACTACAATTATACTAATAACCGCACTAAGAACAGTATCTGCAATAAAATAATTTAGTACAAAATATAATGCAATAATAACTATAATTACTAATCCTGTAATACTAAGAGATGCCATAAAGTTTTCTTGTTTATGCATAATATACATTAGAACTAGTGTATAAAAAACTAAATCCAACATACGTCAACTTCATCAGTACGCCAATTCTGATTAAACCCTCTTTCAACTTTTTGTTCATATTTATTTTCATGTTGAACAATTCCAGTCCAAGCAATCATTGCTCCATTATCACCTGCAAATTCAAAAGGAACAACAAAATATTCTGCACCACGTTCTTTACACATAGTTTCAAGCATTTCCTGTAAACGTTTAGAAGCAGCTACTCCACCTGTTAATAACAATTCTTTTTTCTTAGTATGTGCCATTGCTCTTTCTGTAACTTCTGTAAGCATAGCATAAGCATGTTCTTGAAACGAATATGAAATATCTTCTATAGAAGCTTTCTTATTTTTATGCAAACGAATAGCTTCTGAAGATATTCCAGAAAAAGACATATTCATTCCCTTAACAACATAAGGCATTTTAATATATTTTCCATTTTCAGCTAACTTTTGCATTTCTGGCCCACCAGGATATTTTCCTGTTAATTCTCTAATAACCTTATCAATAGCATTTCCAATAGCTACATCCAACGTCTCACCAAAAACTCTATATTTTCCACGAGTAAAAGCTAAAACCTGTGTATTTCCACCAGAAACATATAATGTAACAGGATCTTTACACTCAGCTAACATCTTTCCAATTTCTATGTGAGCTATACAATGATTCACAGGAACTAATTCAGCATCAGCTTTTTTTACCAATTCTTCTGCAAATTCATATCCAACCTTTAATGCAGGAGGTAATCCAGGACCAGCTGAATATGAAACAATATCTACATCTTTCAAATCAATTCCAGCTTTTTCCAAAGATTCTTTCAAAACATCGTCTTTAACATTTTCATGATGTTCACGCACATCTGCAGGATTCATACCACTACCTAGAGGAGGCTGATACACATCTTTGGCATTTGATAAGCATTCCTTATCTTTGAAAATACCAATACCAAATGTATGCGCAGTTGATTCAATACCTAATGATATCATAAGTACTGATTAGAAACAAAGTATTTTAAACGCTTTAGAATTTACACTAATTTCAATACATCTGTAAGATCTTTCTCATGAACTAAAGACAATTTACTAGAATTAATTCGCTCAACAGTATGTTCATTAGTTAATATTGCAATTTTAGTAATAGGATCAGGACAAAAAACAATACCATTGTCAATTTTCTCAAATATTGGTATATCTGTCAAACCATCGCCAACATATGCATATTCATCATCACCAATATTATATTTTTTCACAATCTGTTTCAAAGTATCTAATTTTTGATGAGGAGTTAAGTTACCTTTGTACTTTCCAGTTAATTTACCATCTTTAACATCCATAATAATACCATGAACAGAATCAACATATTCTAGAACTTTATTTCTATCCAAGAATTCCTTTATCAATCTTTCATCATTAGTACTCAGAACAACAACTTTCACACCTTTCTTATGTAAAGTCTTCAAAGTATGCTTCAATCCATTCATTGGTTCTAAAAGAGTTATTAATCCCCTAAGTTTCTTTATTTCAAATCCCTTCATAAGCCCAGCAATTTTTTGAATAAAAACATCAAAATAATCTGGATCTCTAGTACCTTTTAGAAGTCCAGCAAGCATTTTCAAGTCAGCTGCCTCATTATCTAACAATTTCATAGCTGTAACAAGAAAATTACCATCTACTAATACATTATCAAAGTCAAAACATACTAATTTCAGGTTTTCATGTTTTTCCGTTTTCTTAGAATGATGGAACATAACCATAATAGAAAGATAGGATATATAAATCAATTCTTTTCTTTTTTATCAGAAGCTTTTTCTTTTTTATCAGGCACTTTAGAACTGGTTTTACTCCAACCACATTTTCCACAATAAGTTCTATCTTTATATTTTGCTAAAAATGTTCCTTGTCCACATCTTGTACATGATTCATTAGTTCTAGTAACTTTATCACCATCAACTTTATACTTTGTCCATACTTGAACTATTGTATGTTTCTTCTTACTTTTAGGACGTTCTTTTTGTGATTTTTTATCTGCTTTACTTACCTTTTTTTCTTCCTTTACCTCAGGAGCAGGTGCTCCTGGTCCAGGTTTTTTATCTTCAGCCATAATTATTCACTCTCTTTTTTCTCTTCTTTTGCTTCAGCAGGGGCTTCTTTCTTAGGAGCTTTCTCTGCAGGAGCTTCTTCCTTTTTCTTCTCTTTAGGTTTTGATAAATCATCAACTTTTTTCTCATCCCATAAAAATACTTGAGCTACTGCTGTATTTTTTCCAGTATCTGAAAATATATCAATTACTTCAACAGATATAACATCTTTTTTCTTCTCTTTTGCTACCCATTGCTGAAGAGCAGCCTTACTTGGAGTAGCTTCTTCAGTATGGTCTATATCAATATTTAATTCAATCCTTTTCAAAAAAGGATTCTGTTTTTCATTTTTAATCTCAATTTTCATAATTATCAACCAGAATTATACTTTAAGAGCGTACTTTCCAGGAGCAGTTATTCCCAATTTCTGAGCAGTTTCACTATCAGTACTAAATATAACAACTGAACCTTGAAAATTTCTTGTCAAATTCTTTGTTTTGCAAACATGACATTCTTTAGCTTTTTCATCCACAATTCTCTTACAATCTTGGCATGCTTTTTTTACCATAATAATCACTTTTTCTTTGCAGCTGCTTTTGCAGGTTTCTTAGTAGATTTCTTAGATTTCTCAATCCATGTTATTGCACCTAATTCAGGTTGTCTCATTGTTAATGATATCTTAGTTTTATTCTTACCTAATGAAACACCAACTACTCTTACTCTAACAACATCCCCTTCTTTTAATTTTAATCCAGATTTCTTTCCAGTAAATGTTGCATTTTTAGGATCATATGAAACTTTATCATCCATAATTTGGCTTACATGAACTAAAGCATCTAAAGGCCCAATTCTTGTAAAAGCACCAAATTCAGTAATATCAACTATTTCACCAAGAACTATCTCATTTTCTTCTGGTTTGAATGTAAGTACTTTGTATGTTGAAGGATAATGTATTGCACCATCTTCTGGAACAATCTTACCATCACCAACCTCAGTAACTTCTGTTACAACCAAAAATACACCTTGGTTAGGATCTACACTACCTTCTACCTGTTCTTGTAAACTCTCCTTTACAGCATCCTTTATAGGAATATCAAACTTTATAGGAGGTACTCGAACATTATCATTAATTGTTAAAATTTTATACATAATCAAAACACCTATCAATCTGTTTTCAAAACAAATATTTAAATAGCTTTATCCTGTTCTTAAACAAGTAAAATAGCAACTAATAATGATACTATAGATATCAATTTAATCAATATATTCAATGATGGGCCACTAGTATCTTTAAGCGGATCACCAACAGTATCACCTGTAACTGAAGCAGCATGTATTTTCTTATATAATGCATGTGCTTTTGGACCTCTCAAGTGTAATTTACCAGCTTCTATGTACTTTTTAGCATTATCCCATGCTCCACCAGCATTAGTCATAGTTAAAGCTAGCAAAAATCCAGTAACTATTGTTCCAGCAAGCATAGCACCTAAAGCAGCAGGCCCTAATAAAAAGCCAACAACAATAGGTGAGATAACTGCTATCAAAGAAGGGTATATCATCTCTTTTATAGCTGAATCTGTAGCTATTGTAACTGCTTTATTGCTATCAACCTTATGATGTTTGAATTGATAACGAATTTCATCTATTAATTTAGAAGCAGTTTTTCCAACTGATTTTATTGTAACAGCTGAGAATACAAATGGTAACAAACCACCTATCATTAACCCAACAATTGTTGTTGGATCTACAATATTAATTACTGAAAGCTCTGCAGCAACTGCATAAGCAGCAAATAAAGCTACTGATGTCAAAGCAGCAGAACCCATAGCAAATCCTTTTGCAACTGCAGCAGTAGTATTACCAACAGCATCTAAATTAGAAGCACGAACATATGCTTTGCGAGGAATTTTACTCATTTCAGCTATTCCTGCAGCATTATCAGCTATAGAACCATATGAATCAGACGCTAAAACAACACCAATTATACTTAACATACCTATAGCACTCATGGCAATACCAAATAATCCTGAAAAATAATATGAAGCTAATATTGCACCAGAAACTGCGATTATAGGAAATACTGTACTTATCATACCTATTGATAAACCAGTAGTAATAGTTCTTCCAGCGCCAACACGAGAAGCATTTGCAATATCTCTAGTTGGTCTAAATCTATAAGATGTATAATAATTTGATGAAGCACCAATCACTAGACCAGCAATTAATCCAGTAACCACACTAAAAAACATAGTAACGCTATCCAAATACAAAATACTGATAAACGCAGACAACAAAACCATAATTACAGATGAAACCAGAATACTTTCAAATAAGTGTTTACGAACAGCAATAACTCCAAAGAAACTTGCAAAAACCCCTGCTGATGCTATTGCAAAAACATATTCAACTAGTATAAATGAAAGTGAGAATGAAGCTAATGCAGCTATTGCAATTGCAGCAATAATACTATCAACATAAGATTCAAATAAATCAGCTCCCATTCCTGCTACATCGCCAACATTATCTCCAATATTGTCAGCAATAACACCTGGATTTCTTGGATCATCTTCTCTCATACCTTTCTCAACTTTTCCAACAAAATCAGCTGCAATATCAGCTGCCTTTGTAAATATACCTCCACCTACTCTTGCAAACAAAGCTGCAAATGAAGCACCAAATCCAAACCCATAAAGTATTGCAACATCAGGAATTATATAATATAGTAGCGCTATACCAACTAAACCAATACCAACAACAAATAAACCAGAAGCAGAGCCAGCATGGAATGCTGTAAGCATACCTTTTTGTTCGCTAACAGTACAAGCCTGAGTAGTACGAACATTTGCTCTTGTAGCAATACGCATTCCTATATTTCCAGAAAGTGCGGAAAGGAAAAAACCAAAAACAAATGCAATTGCAATATTAAGATCAAGTAAAAATGTAACTAAAATAAAAATTATTACAGCAAAATCTATCATAATCTTATATTCCCTATTCAAAAATGTCATTGCACCGTCATGTATTTTCTTTGAAATCTCTTTCATCTTCGCAGTTCCATCATTTTGCGAATATATTTTATGAGATAAAATAGCAGCTATAAGAACTGCAAAAAATCCCATTATAAACGGAGCTATTATCAACACTTAATCACCTAAACCTTTTCTATCAACTTCTTTTGCTTTAACCTATACACTGGAATCTTCTTGGAAACAAGTCTATTAATCAAAGCCTTATCATTTGTTGCAACTGCAATTCTCATATCATCACTTTTAACAAGTTTAGCATATTCAACAATTGCATTATCACCGTGCTTTAACTCAACTTCTATTATACGTAATCTTTCTTTAGCAATAACCTCTATTGCTACACGAGCAGCCATTGCATCTTCTGTTCTACCAATAGCTAATCTCTCAATTTCTATTAACACAGGCGTGAGTACAACTAATTCCTTATCCTCTCTCTTGAGTTGTTTGATTATATTGGCATTAAATTGAATTTGTGCCAATAACATATTTGTATCTATCAAAATCACTAGACTCACCATTAAGCCCATATTCTCTAAACTAATTTTAGAATTAATGAAATATAAAAGAATTATCTTTTCAATATATCATAAACAAGCTCATCTTTCTCAACTGGCGGACCAAATAATAATTTATAACAATTCCCAAAGCTTGGATCAACTGTCATAGTATCATAATCAATAAATCCTTCTGGTCTCAAGAATCTTGTTTCAGATACTTCTGATAAAGGAGCTAGATCTTCAAAAACCTTATTCTGTCTAAAAATAACACAACCTGATGGTTCTAAATCTCGAGCTGCTTTAGCAACCCTTACACCAGCATTGTAAGATAATCTCAAATCAGATGAATCTGGGTCGCAATTTCGCATGGCATCATATGTTATACAATCAATTGCAACTGGCATATCACTACCACCAATTTCATTGAAAGCATCTTTTAGTACCAGAGCTAATTTCATTGGTTCAATTTTAGGATTATTATGTTCATCAACTTCATCTTCTCTCAAATGACTATCAAGTCCTGATATATCTGCTCCTTCTGATACAGGAACAACCGCAAAAGGTCTACCATAAGTTGCTCTATTTGTTTCATATTCTTCTTGTACTTTTGCATATATTTGTTCTATAGAGTATCTTTCCTCATCCCCCCCTTCTACGTACTTTTCACCAGGAACAATCAATGGAGCTCCTCCCCACATTCCTGCAGCAGCAACAACCCAATCAGCGTTCCTACCAAACATTGGAATTAAAACAGCTTTTCTATTTGTCATTGCACAATTGTAAGCATTTCTTATTACTCTTGCTGCGTTTTTTGCAGCAGTTATGTAACCAGCAGTAAATGCTGTACGTGATAAATCATTGTCCATAGTTTTTGGCCAACCATAAACATTAACTCCTGCTTCAGCAAGTTTTGCAGCTTCTCCAAGATGGTCATCACCACCCATAACAATTAAAGAATCAACTTCTGCATCAAGCATAGCTTCTTTTGCTTTTTCAATATCAACTTTACCACGTGTACAACCAAGCATAGAACCTGCACGATATGTAGGAATGTCTTTCCTTTTCAAAGTAACATACTTTCTTTCATGTAATCCTTCATATCCATCAATAAAACCAACAGCTTCTGGACATACAGCCAGTATTCCATCCATTCCAGCATGAAATGTAGAAATATGTCCTCCACCAGTTAAAATACCAGGTCTATGTTTCATATTACCAAATATATACAATAACATTTTTAAGAGAATTATATTTTCAACTATTAACCAAAGTATTTAGGTAATTCAGAAGCATGAATTCGTTTTCCATGGATCATTATACCATTATGATCACATGAGTATGCAAAAGCATGATTAACATCAACAGGTGCTGGATCGCCATTTACAGGAGGTTCACTACCATCGCAAAAAGCTAATCTATGTTCAGTATCAATTAACACATCTCCTTCTGTTAATGCTTTGTTACAAGAATCGCAATAATAAACTCCGTCTTCTACAATTACCATGTATTATTTACAAAACTAAATTTTATAAACGTTTAAGAAGAAAATTATTCAAAAATTCCATAGCCAACTAAATGCCATCTTCCACCAATTTGTTTTGAAATAGCAATTTTGTCTCCTTTTTCAAGAACAAATGGTATTTTCAACTGTAGTTCAGCTTTCTTATTTTTCATGCTAATTACATTTCCTATAGTCTTAGCTGCAACAGCTGTTAACAATAAAACATCAGATTTTTGCAATCCACCAACAGGCATTCTTTCTTTCAACCCAATCACATGGTCAAACAAACTTACTTTTACTTTAATTTTAGTCTTAATATCAACTTTTTGACCAGCTTTTACTACAATTCTTCCAACTAAGCCATCACCTTTTGTAATAGAAGGATCTAAATCAGTACCTATGGCAATTAACCCACCAGTTTTTACATTATCAAACGCTGTCTTACCTTGGTTAACAGTAACTATATTTGCTTTTAATCCAGACCAATGCCCATTTCCCATATCAACAGGATATATTTCTATTTCATCACCTATTTTCAGAGAACCACGTAAAAGAGAACCACCTAAGATACCTCCTTTTAATTTTGCAATAGGAGTTCCAGGTTTATTAATATCAAATGAACGTGCAATTAAGAATTTTGCAGGTGCTTGAGAATCATGTTTTTGAGGAACAAATCTTTCCATTACTTCAGCTAACAACATATCTATATTTGTATTATGTCTTGCACTAACAGGAATTATAGGAGCTTTTTCAGCAACAGTTCCTTTTACAAACTTCTTTATTTGTTCATAATTTTCTAATGCTTCTTTTTCAGAAACCAAATCAATCTTATTCTGGACAATAATAATATTATCAATACCTACAATATCCAAAGCTTTCAAATGTTCAGAAGTTTGAGGTCTTGGCACTTTTTCATTAGCAGCTATTACTAAAATAGCAGCATCCATTAATGCAGCTCCTGACAAAACAGTAGCCATTAATGTTTCATG
>EAAG01000017.1:0-10486 GCA_026058435.1 Candidatus Aenigmatarchaeota archaeon
AAAACCAGAGCTATTTGGATCTTTTCCAACAAGATATAATGTGTCACATTTTGGGCAGGATACTTCACAAGGTACTGCATCAATATCTTCAAGTCTTTTTTTACATGACGCTGGTATTTTTACAGTTTCATTGCACTGAGCACATTCAAATTCGTTTCCTTCAATTTCAAATTGTATATTTTCCATACAATTATAACGTGTCTGATATATTTAAGATTTAGTGTGATAGATATTGCATGGTTCTAAAGTTTGCGCATATATCTGATTGTCATATAGGCTGTTGGCATAATCATCCTGAATTAGAAGATAAGCCTTTGAAAGCATTTGAAAGGGCCATTAACCTATCTATTAGCAAAGAAGTTGATATTATACTAATTGCTGGAGATTTATTTGATACCAATCTTCCTCCTATAGATGATGTTACTATGACTGTTAAACTGCTGAAAAAAGCCAGGGATAGTGGTATAGAGATATTTATTGTAGCTGGTAGCCATGATTTTTCTCCTTCTGGAAAAACAATGATATCTGTGTTAGAAGGTGCAGGTTTAGTAAAAAATGTAGCTAAATTTGAAGAAAATGATGAAGTAATTTTAGAATTAACAGAAACTGATAAAATAGTAATAGCTGGAATGATGGGAAAGCGTGCTGGTTTAGAATCGGAATTGTTTAAAAAAATTAAACCTATTGAATTAACTGAAGAACAGAAAAATAAGTTTAGAATATTCATGTTTCATTCTGCTATTGAAGAGTATAAACCTGAGCATTTGAAAGAAATGCATGCTTTACCTATATATGATATACCAAAAGGGTTTGATTATTATGCTACAGGACATGTTCATCATACTTTTGAAATGAAAGAAGATGGTTTAGGTGCAGTTATATTTCCAGGTGCTTTGTTTCCATGTAATTTTCAGGAATTAGAAAAAAATAAAGTAGGTGGATTTTATTTAGTAGAAGTTAGTGATAATAAAGAATTGAAAATAGATTGGCAGGAAATTAAGTTGATTGATGTAGTTGATTTCAAATTTGATGCTGATAATAAGTCTTCTACTGAAGTTGAAAAGGAAATTAAAGAAACTATTGAAGAAAAGATGAAAGATACTGAGAATTCCTTAGTATTAGTGAGAATTAAAGGAACTTTAGAAACTGGTAAACCTTCTGATATTAGACTTGACGATATACTTGAAAAAACAGGAGCTATTGGATTAAAGAAAAATACTTCTGCTTTGAAAACAAAAGAATTTGAAGAACTAGACACTGATGAAAATATTAGTGATATTGATGAACTTGAAGATAAGATTATTTCAGAACATCTTGGTCAAATTTCTGCGTTTGGTAAAAAAGAGAAAACTATTGTTAAAGAACTGATATCTGCACTAAAAGAAGATAAAGGTGAAGAAACTTCTGCAATATATAATGAAAGAATTTCTGAAAATGCTAAAAAGATTTTGGGGTTGAACTAATGAAAAAACGTGTAATTGTTTTTGATAATGATGATACATTGATAGATTCATGGTGTATTAACAGATACATTGCTGAAGAACTTCCTGTTCAAATGGGACTTCCTCGTCCTCCAGAAGGAGCATATAGAAAACATTATGGTTTACCATGGAATGATTTTACATTGGAACATTGGGGTATAACTACACAAGGATTTTATGAATTATTTCATAAAGCTGGTTTAGAACTTCCTGATTATCCTGCTGTTAAAGGAGCTGTTGAAGTTATTAAGAAGCTAAAAAATGAATATGTTCTTGGTATACTTACTTCTAGAAGTAGAAGAGGAGCAACACATCTTTTAGAAACCGCTGAAATACCTGTTGAAGATTTTTCATTTATACTAACTCATGATGATACCCCTGTACATAAACCAGATCCAAAAGTTTTTGATTCTGTTAAAAAACATGTAAAAGGCGGTTTCTATTATGTTGGTGATAATCATCGTTCTGATTGGCCAGCTGCTAGAGATGCAGAAGGTGTTGAATTTATTGCAGTGAAAAGTCCTATTGTTTCTTGGATTGATTTTGTTAATGCTGGAGTTCCTAGAGAAAATATTTTGAATTCAATTGTAGATTTGCCAGAATGGTTGGAGGCTCGTAAATGATAATTAAGTCAATAAAATTAGAAAATATTAGGAGTTATGATGAAATTGAAATAAAAATACCTACAGGTTCTGTATTATTGGCTGGAGATATAGGAGCTGGAAAAACTACTGTATTACTAGCTATAGATTTTGCATTATTTGGTGTTCGTAGAGGTGAACTTAGTGGTTCTACATTATTAAGACATGGTGAAGAAAAAGGTTCTGTTGAATTAAATATAGAAATTAATGATAAACCTATTACAGTATTTCGTTCTTTGAAACGTAATACTAAGAAAGATACTATTTCTCAGGATTCTGCATATATAGAAATAGATGGTAATCGTGAAAGTTTATCTACAGTTGAAATACAAACTCATATAATGAAAATGCTTAATTATCCAATTGAATTTGTTAAGAAAAATAAATCATTGATATATAGATATACTGTTTATACTCCACAAGAAACAATGAAACAAATTTTATTAACAGATATTGATGATCGTTTAACTATTTTGAGAAAAATATTTGATATTGATAAATACAAAACTGTTGCAACAAATGCACAAGAAGTTGCTAAACAATTACGTTCAGATTTAAGAGAATTATCTGGTTATGTTGCTGATTTAGATTCTAAAAAATCGGATTTACATAATAAACAACAAGAATTTGATAAAGTTAGTGAAGATGTTAAAGTTTTGATTGGTAAGGTTAATAATTCTAAAAGATTATTAGATGGAAAGAAAAAAGATAAGGAATTATTATCTAAGAAAGTAGAAGAAATGAATTCTTTGAAGCAGACAATTGCTTCATTAGAAACAGAATTAAACTCTAAAAAATCTCGTTTAACAACAGTTGATTTAGAATTAACTAATGTTGAAAAAGAGTTTTCATTAATTCCTTCAAAAGCTGAAATTGAAAAATTAGCTTCAAAACCTGTAAAAATGGCAATGGAACAAGTTGATTCTGAAATGATGAAACTTGAAAAAGAAAAAGAAGATTTACTAAAAGATAAAACTGTTAGTGAATCTGATGTAGGAAAATGGAAAGGTATACTTGAAAAAGGGATATGTAATACATGTGGACAAAGTGTTAAGGATTCTACTACATTCAAAAATAAAATTACTGGAATGGAAATGGCTATAAGAGAGATAATGGAAAGAATAACACTTAATTCTAAAAAAACTGAGGAACTAAAGCAAATTAAAGAAAATATTTACAAATTTAGAGAAGAAGAGCAAAAGAAAAAAACTTATTTAGAACAATTGGAACGTACTGAAGTAAAGATAAAAGAACTTAAATCTGAGAAAAGTACTTTGAAAAAATCTTTAACTCAATTAGAAAAAGATGTTGATGAAAATAAAAGAAAAATAGATGAAAATATTTCTTCAAAACTTAATGAAATGGAAAAAGAATTAGAGAAACTTAATTCTGAATATATGCAATATTCATCTGAATTTAGTCGTTCTGAACAACAAATGAAAGATTTAGAAAATGTTATTACAGAATTAAATAAAGAAATTCAAGAAAAAGAGAACAAGAAAAAATCTATAGAAAACATGCAGATGAAAGAAAACTGGCTTTCAAATATGTTTGTTTCATTGATGGCAATTATAGAAAAACATGTTATGGTTCAGATACATAAAGAATTCAACGCATTATTCCAAAAATGGTTTACAACTTTGATAGATAATGATGAAATGACCGCAAGAATAGACAATGATTTCAGTATTGTTGTTGAACAAAGTGGGTATGAAACTGAGTATAATAATTTATCTGGCGGTGAACGTACTAGTGTTGCTCTTGCATATCGACTTGCTTTGAACGCAGTTATCAATAAAATTGTTGAACATATTCGTACAAAAGATTTGCTAATACTTGATGAACCTACTGATGGATTTTCTACTGATCAACTTGAGAAAGTTAGAGATGTGTTAAGTGAATTAGAACTTAAACAAATAATAATTGTTTCACATGAACCTAAGATAGAAAGTTTTGTAGAGAATATTTTGAGATTTACAAAAGAAAATGGAATTACTAAAACAAAATAATTCTTTATTAGTAACAAATTTTGGCGTGAAAAACGCTTTAAAATCTTTATATATAGCCTCTAACATATATATTATATTGATGTCATTTCTTCGGTGGTTATATGGGACGTAAGCGTAAAAAGAAAACTAAGTATGAAAAAACACATATGAGTTTGTTTAAGTGTGACGATTGTGCATTTGAATGGGCTTATCAAACTGTAAAATGTCCTGTATGTTGTTCTGATAAACTGACTCAAAAATTGTAGACATAAATACTTTTATTAACAATATATTATTCCATGAGTGACGTAAAGAATTTGAAAACAAAATACATTGTTGTTGCTGGTGGTATAATATCTGGTGTTGGCAAAGGTATTGCAACTGCTTCTATTGGTAAGATATTACAATCTAAAGGATTTTCATGTACTGCAATTAAAATTGATCCATATATTAACTGTGATGCTGGAACTATGCGCCCTACAGAGCATGGAGAAGTTTGGGTTACTGGTGATGGCGGAGAAATTGACCAAGATTTAGGAAATTATGAACGATTTTTAGGGCAAGAAATCCCAAAAAGAAATAATATTACAACTGGACAAGTTTATGGTGCAGTAATTGATAGAGAAAGAAAAGGAGAATATCTTGGTAAAACTGTTCAAGTAATACCTCATATTCCTAGAGAAATATTAACACGAGTTATTGCTGCTAGTAGTGATAAAGAACATCCAGATGGATTTGATTTTGTTTTGGTTGAAATTGGAGGAACTATAGGAGACTATGAAAATACCCCATTTCTATTTGCTATGAAAGATTTAGAAAATAAAATCAGAAAAGAAAATATTGTTTATGTTTTAGTTAGTTATCTTCCTGTACCAGCTCACATAAATGAAATGAAAACTAAACCAACACAACATGCAATTAAATTAATGTCAGAACATGGAGTTTTACCTGATTTTATTTTATGTCGCGGTCCAGAACCAATGGATAATGTTCGTAAAAGTAAGATAGAAACTTATTCGAATATTTCAAAAGATTTTATAATATCGGCTCCTGATGTAAAAAGTATATATGATGTTCCTGTAAATTTTGAAAAAGAAGATTTAGGTAATAAAATCTTGAAAAAGTTTGGTTTACCATTACAATCTTCAGATTTAAGAAAATGGGAGAAATTAACAAATAAAATTCATTGTCCTAAACATAAAATAAAAATTGCAATGGTTGGAAAATATGTTGATATTGGAGCATTTACTTTAACTGATTCATATATTTCTATTAATCATTCAATAGAACATGCCGGTCCTCATTTAGATGCTTATGCTCAAATTGGTTGGGTTGATTCAAAAGAACTTGAAACTGATGATAAAGAAAAAATAAAACAAATTCTTTCAGAATATGATGGTATAGTTATTCCTGGTGGATTTGGTTCTAGTGGTGTAGAAGGAAAAATAAATGCAATTACATATGCTAGAGAAAATAATGTACCGTTCTTAGGATTATGTTATGGAATGCAGTTAGCTGTTGTAGAATATGCTAGAAATATATGTGGTTTAGAAAATGCGCATACAACTGAAATTGAACCTAATACACCATATCCAGTAATAGATATTCTTGATGCTCAAAAAGAAATAATTAAGAATAGTGATTATGGTGCTTCAATGAGATTGGGTGCATATGCGGCATGCATGAAGCCTAGTATGATTCTTGATCTGTATAAGAAAAGTGGTAGATTTGAAAGAGATATGAAAAAAATAGTTAGAATGAGAACTAATGCTGAATCATTAGAAAGACTTGGAGAATGTACAGGAGATATGGTATTGGAAAGACATAGGCATAGATATGAGGTTAATCCTAAATTTGTTGAACAAATTGAAGCTGCTGGGTTAGTATTTTCAGGGAATCATATAATGAGTGATGGAACTAAATTAATGGAATTTATTGAATTACCTAATCATAAGTTTTTTGCTGCTACACAAGCACATCCTGAATTTAAGTCATATCTTACTGAGCCTGCGCCATTATTTTTAGGTTTCTTAGAAGCTTGTTTACAGAATTAAATTCTGAATTCTTGAAATTTGATTTTCTTTTGTTTAATTAAATCTCTGATATTTTTTTGTTTTTTAGTCATCTGACTTTTGTTTGATTTGAATTCTATGAATACTATATCATCTTCATTAAATTGTACACCATCTATAGGAGAACCTAAGAATCTAAAATTGTTTTTATCATATGGATATTCTTTTGTAAATGGTAAGAATTGTTCAGTCATTTGTCCATATTTAGTAGATAATGATTGTTTGCTACTTGCTAATTGATTATAATCTTCTTTTACTCTTTCATATTTTCTAGCTAATCTGCTATACAATATGAATAACAAAGATATAGCTATCCACAATCCTATGACAAGGTATTCTAACATACTTTAAATTGTATTTCTGTAATTAAATACTTATGATAATTGCTTTGTGTGGGACTCCTGGAACTGGTAAGACTGTTGTAGCAAAACAACTGGCAAAAGATATTGGATATGAGTATATTTCTCTAAATCAGATAGTTATAGATAATGATTTAGGTGAGAAAGACGATTCTCGCAATACATTAGCTGTTGATACTGATAATTTGAAAGATTTCGTAGATAATATGGGATTATCTAATGTTGTTATAGATGGAATAATATCATACGCTGTTTCAAGTGATGTTTGTATTGTATTAAGATGTGAACCTAATCAACTTCGTAAACGGTTGATTGTTAAGAATTGGACTAAGGAAAAAGTTGATGAAAATATAGAATCTGAAATGGTTGCTTATGTTACTGTAGAAGCATTAGAGCATTTAGACAAAGTATTTGAAATTGATACTACTTCTCACACAATGAAAAATGTTGTTAAATTATGCGGGCATATTGCTGCTACACGTGATAGTGAGTATGAAACAGGTAAAATTGATTGGATGGAATAGGGTATATTGAAGATATATGTTCTATATTGAGAAATCTTATAAGTTTTTGTAACAATATGAATAGTATGAAAAACCATATTTTATTGATACCAGTGATTATGTTGTTCTTAGTTTCTGTAGTTAGTGCTTCTACAACTTTTAGTAATAACTTTGAAAGTTTGAATGAGATTTCTGCAGATGGTGGTGTTATACAAGGATCAGCTACTATTGTAGATGGTGCTTTTGGAAATGGAGTTTATCTTCCAGGTACTTCTGCTATAAAGTTTCCTAAAATGGATTTTGCAGATCAAGGAATGATATCATTTTGGGTTAAACCTGATTATGATGTAAGAAGTTTTGCTAGATATGAAACAGCTAGTTTTCTTGAAGTTGGTGATTTCCCAGGTTCAGATAGTATGGCTGTGTGGGTATACAAATCAGAATATGGCCCTTTTTTGCCATTTGAAATGAAAGATTCTTATGCAAGAATTAAGCAAGTATGGTCAAAAAAGAATAGATTAAATCCAGATAAATGGCATCAGATAATACTTGCTTGGAGTGTAAATAATCCTAAAGGAAAGAAGAATTATATACGGATTTATGTTGATGGAAAAGGTAGCAAAAGATTCAAAGGTGGTCTCAGAGACGTTTACTTAGATAATAAATCAATTAGAATTGGAAATGCTGGTTTTTATTATGGAGAATCAGCTACATTTGATAAATTAGAGGTTTATAGTGGGTTTTCTGAGTTTAAGGTTCTTAAAAAACAGTATAAAACCTGGTATAAAGCTTGGAAAAAAGCAAACAAATGATTTCTTATAAGCTTTTTAAATGGTTTGTTTAATAATAACAGACTATAAGGTGATTAATATTCCAAAGAAAATATTTCCAGCTGCAATGCGCAGATTATTTCAAGGTGTTTACATTTGCATGAAATGTAATGCTAGAATACGCTCTAGTGCTGATAAGATTAAACAAGGTAAGGTAAGATGTCGTAAATGCGGTTCAAGTGATCTTAGACTTAAAGCTAAAGAAAGACGTGGACCAGCTGCTTAGTTTTATATATGTTAAATGATATGGTGTTTCTATGGTTGATAAAAGTAAAATGAAAGTTATTGCTGAAGTAATCAAAAAGGATAAGTTAAAACCTTCTGATTGTGCTTATCATACATGGCGTGAGCCTCTTAACAAAGAGAAAAAGCCTGCTGGCAGTATTCGTATCCTTGTTAAAAAAGAGGAAACTGATGCTTATTGTGAATATATTTGTCCAGAATGTGAACATTATGAATCTATAAGACAAGAATGGAAAAGACCATTTAATGTAAAATGTTCAAAATGCGGTTTCTTGCTAAGAATATCAAAACTAAAAGATCAGATTAAGAAAGAAAATAAAGCTGCGAAAAAAAGAGCTGAAGAAGCTAAAAAATAGTTCTTAATTTGAATAAATTTTCCACATATTTTCTACATTTTTTCTAGTCACGTGATTTGAATGATGTAAGAATCCACCACCCATTGATTTAGGAATATGCATTAATTCGTGTATTAGGGTTTTGATTTTCTCTTGCTCACTCATTTTTTGTTCTTCTTCTGCTAAGATTTCTATGATATACATACTTTTCCTTAATCCATGTGTTTTTTTCATAGCTGTTCTTAAAATCCTAGACATTGCATGGCATCTAGCTAGCGTGCGCTGCGCGCGAGAACCATGAGAACGCATGCAAACTACATAGTCTATATCAATGTGTTCCATATTTAGTTTATCTACTATTTTTTCAATAAGCTCATCTAAATCTGGTGCTTCTTCATATCGTATCATAAAGCCCCGGACGAGAGTTGAACTCGTGACCTCTACATTACCAATGTAGTGCTCTACCAACTGAGCTACCAAGGCATAAGATAATAAATTCTGCTAAAGCTTTTAAAAAACATTTTTTTAGAGATAAAGTATGGTAGAATTATTGAGTCCATGTCAAGACTTTACTACATTACAGGCAGCTATACAAGGTGGTTGCGATGCTGTATATTTTGGTGTAAAGTCCTTTAACATGCGAGCTGGTGCTAAGAACTTTGAAATAAAGGATTTATCTAAAATTAGCAAGGTTTGCAAGAAAAATAATGTTAAAGCTTACTTGACATTGAATACTGTTGTTTATGATAAAGAATTGAAGAAAATAGGTAAAATTGTTGCTAAAGCTAAGAAAGCTGGTATTGATGCAATTATATGCTGGGATACTGCTGTTATACAAATTTGTAAGAAAAATAAGATTCCAATACATATTAGCACTCAAGCAAGTGTTAGCAATTTTGAAGCTGTGAAATATTATCATAAACTTGGTGCTGAACAGATTGTTTTAGCTAGAGAATTGTCTTTGAAACAGATTTCTGATATTATAAAACAAATTAAGAAAGCTAAATTAAAAATTGGTATAGAAACATTTATTCATGGAGCTATGTGTGTTTCTGTATCTGGTAGATGCTTTTTATCACAATTTTCTTTTGATAAATCAGCTAATCGTGGTGAATGTATACAAAACTGTAGACGAGCATATACTGTAAAAGACGTAGATAATGAGACAGAACTAGAATTACATAATAATTATATTTTATCTGCAAAAGATCTGTGTTGTTTGCCATTTTTAGATAAGTTGGTTAAATCAGGTATTTCTTCATTTAAGATTGAAGGCAGAAATAGAAGTCCTGAATATGTTAAGACTGTTACTGATGTATATAGAAAATCTCTTGATTTAATTAATGCTAAGAAGTTTACTAAATCAAATATAAATTTGTTAGAAAAAGAACTAAAAACTGTATATAATCGTTCATTTTCATCAGGATTTTATTTAGGACAACCATTAAATGAATGGGCTAAAACTGGTGGAAATATATCAAAAGTTCGTAAGGTTTATATTGGAAAAGTTTCTAAATTTTATAAGAAAATATCTGTATTTGAAATTGAATTAGTTACAGGACAAATAAAAAAAGGTGATAGTTTGATTATACAAGGTCCTACTACTGGTTGTATTAAATTCATTGTAAAAGAAATGCAGATTAAACACAAATCTGTTTCTAAAGTAAAGAAAGGTCAAAAAGTGGCTATAAAATCCCCTACATTACTTCGTAAATCAGATGAAGTATATATAGTGAAAAAGACAAAAGGATAGTATGAAAGGTATTACTCCAGTTATAGCTGTTGTATTGTTATTAATGATAACTATTGCTATTATTGGATTTGCTTTCTTATTTTTTCAAACCTCATTTGAAGATGTTAGTGGTGGCGTGAAAGATGATATTGAAGATAAAACTGATGAATTTGGTAAAAGCTTGAAAATTGAAAATGCGATTGAAGATAATGTGTTTATACGTAATTCAGGTTTATCTGAAATTACAGAATCTGATATAACTGTTTATATTGATAATGTTTTAATTAGTCCTGATGATTATG
>EAAG01000018.1:0-10399 GCA_026058435.1 Candidatus Aenigmatarchaeota archaeon
AAGAATTACAGCTGTAATGTTTCTATTCTTAGTTGGAATGTCTTTAAGCATAAGTTATAATCGTATTAGAAAAACTATGGATCCTGACCAAATTACTATAAAATACATTAAACGAGGCGTAAAAATATTTGCCTTAGGACTTCTTATCACAGTTGCAACATGGTTTACAATTCCAGATGCTTTCATATTTTTCGGAGTTTTGCATCTCATTGGAGTAGCAATAGTTCTATCACGCCCTTTACTTTCAAAAACTTATCTAAATCTTGTATTAGGTTTAGCAATAATTTCAGTAGGACTATATCTCAGCCCTATGTTATTTCCATTTGAAGAACTAGCTGTATTAGGATTCCAATATGCATCATTATACACATTTGACTATTTCCCAATCTTACCATGGTTTGGTGTTGTACTTCTAGGTTTATTTGCTGGTAACATGTGCAAGATATATGAGAAAAAGCCAATAGAATCAAATAATCTAATTATCAAAGCATTGTCATTCCTAGGTAGACATTCCTTAATCATATATTTATTACATCAGCCTATTTTGATTGCAATAATTTTACTAATCTAGATAACCTAATTTCTCAAATACTGTTTGAGCCCATTTAGCTAATTCTAGATTTTTTATCTCATTTTTATTAATCCATTCCATTTCAGAAGCATCACTACTAGCACTAATCTTACCTACAACTTTTCCACGAAATAGTTTTCCATAATGCCAATGTATCATAGGCATTCTCTTTTCAGACCCTTGTTTATGATTAAACCCAAAAATTGGTTCTTTCTCAGTTTCTATATCTCCAACCTCTTCTTGAGCTTCTCTTTGAGCAGCTTCTGAATAAGTCTCACCTTCATCTACATGCCCACCAGGAATAGCCCAAGTTCCTTTTTCAGGATTATTCCCTCTTTTGATCATCAAAACCTTGTCACCATCTTCAATAATAATAGCACTAGTTTCATGAATTGTTTTTGGTGGATTTTCAGCTTCCTTTCCTACAATTCCTAATCGTTCCATTATCTCAATCCATGCCCATGCCCATATTGCAGCTTCAAAAGCCTCAATTAACATGGATTTATCTAAGAAATGTTGGCAATCAGAGATATAATTATCAATATTTTGCAACATTTCCTCGTGTTTTGAATTAGAATCATTTAATGAAATCAAAGAACGCTTGTCTTTAGCTTTTTGTAGCCATTTTTCAGTTTCCGCTATCAATCTTTGATCAGTTTCACTCATTTCCACATCTCCAAAAATTCTTGCTCTTTTTCATCTACTTTACCTGGAACTAATATGCAACACGGAGTATTACCACCTGTTGGTTTAGTAGAGTATTCTACTTTTTGATGCTTAGAACCTAAAGCATAGCAAAATATCAACTTATCAGTATTTTTAACAGCTTTTTTCTCTAAAAGCATTTCATGTGCTTGCTCACAAGTCATGTACTCATCACCATTTCTAGTATCTAGCAACACCAATGTATGCAATCCAGCTTTTTGATTACCCTCAATTATCTCATATGGCATTTCTGGGTCCCATCCTTTCTCAGGAAAGCATAAAGTAGTGATTCTACCATATTTGTACAAAGATAGTCCAGCTATAGCAACAGCTGTAATAATAGATGTGTTATGAATAACCTCATAATCAACCCCAGAATCCTTACAATCCTTCAAAATCTGCATATGGGTAGTAGCTGACAAAGGATCACCTACAATTAAAAGAGCAATATCAGCATCTTTAGCAGTATTTACTAGAAAATCACTCTCAACTTGCTCTCTAGACAGTTTCTTGATATTGTCTGCTAAACCACCTAAATCACCTAGGAATTGGTTTGTGTATTCTTCAATATATATATCAGAGCACCTATTCAATACATCTTTAGCTCTTTCAGTCAAGTCCTTCTCACTGCCAAGCCCAGTTCCAATCAAGTATAACATAATATTAGAAATTAGACAATGTTTTAAAAAGGATTAACTAAAACGTGTATTTTAGCCCTTGAAAATAGTACGTGAATCAACGTATCCTTAAACCTTTATAAACGCGATATCTTAAGTCTCTAACAGGTGATAACACATGGTATTATTCGAAGCTGGACTTGTGCTTTTAGCATTAGTCGCTGTAGCAAAATATGCCGGTGTTGTTAAAGGCGCTGAAAAAGCATACAATCTAGTATTATCAGGTGCAGTATTAACTATTGCAGCTGCTGGTACAGGAATGATTGCTGCAACAACTTTAACAGATCTTAGCGCTATTGCACCACTATCTGACGTACTTTCATTAGTAGCAGGTATTGTATTGCTTGTTGGTGGCGTTTTCGCTGCATACAAGTATCTTGTTGCTTAAGTGCAATAAGGGTGTTTTAACAACAACGAATAGAATAAGTTTTCAAACTTATTTATTTCTTTCTTTTTTTTCTATTTTTACTATCTAGACCCGAGACTATAGTACACTTTCTTCGTATTTCTTATCTAAGATATCTCTAATCTTGCGAGCTTTTTCTTTTCCTATCCCTTCCACCTTTTGCAAGTCATCCAAAGAAGCTTCAAACACCTTAGCAGGAGTTTTGAAGTGTTTCAATAAACGTTCAGCTATTAACTTGTCAACAGAAGGCAAACCAGCCATTAGAAACTCTTGTCTTTCAGAATCACTTTTTCCCTGCTTTTGGCGGATTGACAATCCTTTTCTTGAATCCTCTTGCTCACGACGAGCAATAGTATATAACATATTTACTGTAGCTCTTTGATCTTTTGTGTGTAATACAGGAATTTGATAATCAAGTGCAATAGAAGCTAATGCTCCGCGCATTGCATTAGGATTTATTTTAGTATCTTCACATGCTTCTTCTATTGAATCTTCGCCCTCAAGAATCAAAATAGGACATGGATAAGCATCTTTCAAAGCAGTCATTTGTTCAAATAATCGGCGATTGATTACACTTGAAATAAAGTCTGAAACAGTCTTACGTTCTACACACGCATCTTCAGATAGTATGAAATCACCAATTGGAAGCTGTTTCATTTCTATTTTACATTTCTTTTCAAGAAGTTTTGGTATACGGTTTCTACTTTCTCTGTTATCAACTATGATTGTAACATTATGATTTTGTAGAATCATTTAGCAAAACCTCCTAATGATGATTGATTCTGCATACTATCCAGAGTTTTATGCATTTTTTTCTCTTTATGATAAGCAGACCAATAGTATGCTTCATCTCTTGTATCTTTAGTTACAAGAACAACAACACGACCAGCTTGCGTTCTACCAGTACGGCCACGTCTTTGAATAGAACGAATAGCAGAAGGAACAGGTTCATAGAAAACTACTAAATTAGTTTCAGTAACATCAATACCTTCTTCACCAACTGAAGATGAAAGTAAAACATTATGAAATCCTAATTTGAATTCATTTAGAATTTTTATCTGTTCTTCTTGTTTCAATCCTCTACCTTTTTTCATAGCTTGACCGATAAACATTACAGATTTCACTCCTTCTATATTTTTCAAATCTTCCTCAATCTTACCTAATGTATCACGGTATTGAGCAAATATAATTATTCTAGATTCTTTATCTTCAGAAAGCTGTTTAGAAACAATTTCTCTTAATTTACCAAGTTTAGGATGCTCTTTTTTATTTTTAATCAATTCCATTGTCATATCTAAAGCTTGCTCAAACTCAGGATTTTTTATTAAACGTGTAGCAGCTTTTGTATCACCCGACTCACCTTGCTCTTTCAAACCTTTCAAATACTCAAGCAACGAATGCAATGTTTGAGTTTCTGCTAAAGTTAATGCATGATCTATTTTTATTATCTCAGCTAGTTTAGACATAGCCATATATTTGAATCCACCTGAAGATTTTTGTAATTTAATTTGCAAATCAATCAAATATTTTTTCGTAATCATTCTGTTATCTTGATTAATGACATGCCATTTTTGTAAAGTATCTAATGATTGCTGCTTTATAGAAGTAAGAAGCTTAATTATCTTAACAACATCTTCAGTCAAAGGTATTTCAATTTTTTCCTGTTCAACGTTTTGAATATATTTTTTAACATCATCATCATCGCGAGTGCGAATTTCAACATTACTAACATACAGTTTCTTACAAACATCTTTTATTTTGTACATATGTCCGCCAGGTGAAGCAGTTAAACCTAAAATCAAAGGGTCTTTAGCTTGCTCCATATATTTTTTAGCAATAAAAGTATACGCATATTTCTTAACAGCTCTATGACATTCATCTACTATTAGCAGTGAAAAATCATTTAATGATAAACGACCTTTTTTTAAATCATTTTGAATTGTCTGAGGTGTAGAAAAAACAATATCTGCTTCAGCATATTGCTTAATACGTTTAGCAGGATCAATCTCACCAGTAATAACTTTCAACTCATCTTCACCAACGCGAAGAAACTTTTGAAATGAGCGTTGATGTTGTGCAGTTAATGGTTTAGTAGGAGCAACCATTAGGATTTTCTTCTTCATATCTTGCTTTAAACGAAAAGCTGCAACCATTACAGCAACAGGAGTCTTACCCATTCCTGTAGGTAACACACACATCGTGTTCCCACTTAGCGCGCTTTCAGCTATAGCTTTCTGATAATCTCTCTCCTCTAAAACATCAGGATATATCCAATCATGCTCAACAAACTTAGAATTCATACCAGTATTTTGAAATCAACCTTTTAATATAAATCCAACAATCATATCTTCATGGTAACAGAAGCAAAAAAGATAAAACTCGTAAAACAACAGATCCTTGAGAAAATTAGCCCAAGCAAAGAAGAAGAAGCAAAGCTCAAGAAATTCCTAAGAGAATTACTTACAGTATCAAAATTAAAATCAGGTAAAGATGCTGTAGTCTGTGGTTCTATTGGCAAGGGAGACTGGCATGCAGGTAATCATGATATTGACTTATTTATTTTATTTCCTAAATCCACTAAACGCGATGTTTTAGAAGATGATGGATTATTATATGGAAAACAAATAGCAGCTGAAATGAAAGGTGAAGCAGTGATGAAATTTGCTGAACATCCCTATATTAAAGCAGTTATTCAGGATTATGATGTTGATATTGTTCCAGCTTATAGAATCAAAGTAGGAGAAAAAATTATATCAGCTGTAGATCGTTCACCATTACACTTACAATATATTCTCAAGAAGTTTAATGACAAACTTCGTGACGAGACGAGATTACTAAAACAGTTTATGCGAGGTATTGGTGTATATGGTAGTGATGTTAAGACAGAAGGATTTTCTGGATATGCTTGCGAGCTATTAGTATTGAATTATGGTTCATTTGAAAAAGTTCTAAAAGCAGCTGTAAAATGGAATCCTATTCAAGTTTTACAATTAAAAGGAAAACCAAATAAAAAACGTTTGTTAAAGAAATTTCCAGAACCTCTAATCATCATAGATCCAGTTGATAAAAACAGAAACGTAACATCAATTGTTAGTCCAGAAAGAATGATATATTTTATTAAAAAATCTAAAAACTTCTTAGAACAACCTGATGCAAATTATTTTGAAGAAGCTGAACCAGTAACAATGGACAATGAACAAATGAAAACAGTTAAACTAAGAAAAACCAAATTCTTTTCATTGCAAATAGAAAGAAATAGAGATATTGTAGATGATACTCTTTATCCTCAATTAAGACGAGCAATGCGTAGAATTGCTTCTGTCCTAAAAGACAATGAATTCATTGTAATGAATACTTTATTGTCAGAAGAAACTGAAGGACGTATTTACATGATATTTGAAATGGAAGTATGGGAACTTCCAGCAATAAAGAAGATGATGGGTCCATTCATAGAAGCTAAGAAAAATGTCAAAGACTTCTTAGCAAAATATCCACCTGAAAAAGGATTTGTTCCATATATAGAAGGCAAGATATGGCATGTTGATAAAATCCGTGAAAATAGAGACGCAGTAGAAGCTGTAAGAGATTTCCTAACTCAGGACATAGAAGAACTAAATAAACAAGGAATTCCTAAGAAAATCGCAGAATCAATGTTCCAAGCACGTCTATTAGAACACGATGATTTCTGGTCTATACTAAAAGAAAATAAAACACTTTCTGATTTAGTCAGAAGAAAGTTCTTTGAGAGTATGGCTTAAATCCTTTAAGTTGACAATAATAAAAAATAAAAAACTATTCGTCATCTGCACGAATTCCAGATAAAGCTTCATTTGCAGATGGTGCAGGAGCAGGTTCTTGATGCGCTGTTTCTTGTGTTGCTGCAGGAGATTCTCTATGTACTTTTGCAAATGATGGAGTAACTACAATCCATTCATCAGATACACCTGCAATATCACCATTAACAGCAATACATGTTTTCCTAATACGTGCAATAGCTCGTTTTAATTCACCAATATCTTTATCTTTTAGCTCTTTGATACGTACTAACAAAATGTTTCCTTCACGTACCTTTTTCTGAATTCTATCAGAATCCATATAATCATTAAGTTTCTCAACTTGTATTAGAATTTTATCTTTTCCAGCTTCGCTAGAAGCTCCAGGAAGCTCTAATTCAACATATTGATCTTCGCTACTAATTTCACTAACTTCGTCGCCAGTAAATCGTCCAAGAATATCTCCAATTCCCATTTTAAGCACCCCTTTATTGATGTAATTAATATATCATTAACACTTAAATTCTTATTTGTCAGCACTAGTTTGGAGATTTTCAATTATTTACCTTCTTGTGCTTCTAAAACAGAGACAATATTCCATATTTGAGTACGAGTATATATTGGTATATTAGGATCTCCTGAAACTTCATCTAGAATAGAAATTGCATTATTAACGCGAATATCTTTGTCAAGTTTATCATTTTTCAAGTCTTTTTTAACTTCAACAGCTGCAGAACGAACATTTCGAGGTACAGTCCTGTCTACTTCTATCTCTTCTAACAGTGCTAGCACCTCTTGAAATTCCATTAAAATCACCATTTTCAAATATCATTTACAAATCACTTTTTATTTTGCCTGTCCAGGCATTAATGACTTTATTTTGCTTTTACCTGTTTCAAGCATTTCTTCAATTTTCTTTTCTTGTTTAACAAGCATTTTTTTCTTCATATCAATATCATCTTTCTGTTCTTTCAATTCTTTAGTAATATCTGATTTAGTAGATTTAACCATCATAGGACCAATAGCTTTGTAAACATCACTCTTACTTTTCTTAACTTCATCTAAAGCAGCATCTAGCTCTCTTTCTTGCAAATCTAGCTGTTGCTTTTGCATTGCAACAATTTGCATTTGCTGTTGCTGTCCTTGCATTTGTCCTAACAAATCTTGAGCTTGTTTACTTAATTCCATCACAATCACTCTGCCTTAACTTTTTTTCTAAATTCTGGTCTAGCCTTTGCAGTTATTCTAAAACCACATAAAGGACATTTTACAGAACCTTCTTCCATATCAATTTTCTCTTTACATCTTAAACAAACATGTGAACTCATCTAAACACCTATTCATTGAATTTATATGCACCTGATGCGTATTTTTTGCCACATTTAGCACATTTCCATACACCAGCGCTTTCTCTTCTTATTGAAACACGTGAACATGAAGGACATGAGTACTTTTTCTTGGAAGTTTTTGTAGCTTTTTTGATTTCTTCCCTAATTCTCTTACCATATCTGCTGCCAAAACGTCCTGTTCCGACAATACTCTTTTTACCCATTATATCCACCTGTAATTATCTGTTGTATTGTCGCAAAGCCTTTTAATAGTTTAAAATAGCCAAGAATTACCTAATCCGAATAGCTTCTAAATTAGAAGGTGCCTGTGTTCTTACATGATAAGTTTGATGATAATTCCTTGAAGTTGATATACAGCTTGTAGGTTCACCATGGTCTGTTATTATCCTTTTAGGCTTAGTTTTCAAATGTTCTATAAAACTCATTAATTGATTTTGGTCACTATGTCCTCCAAGACCGTTTACAGTTTCTATTTGTAATTTCAATTCAAGGCCTTTTCCAACAGATGCGCCACCACTTCTAGCATTATCAACATTTACCATTTTCCAGCCTTTCTGGATTCTACGACCCATTGTTCCTTCACCCTGATATCCTACAAATATTAACATGTTTTTTGGGTCATGAGATAAGTTTCTCATATATTCCATAATTGGACCACCAACCATCATACCGCTTGTTGACAAAATAACAGAAGGACCCTTTTCGTTTATGATATTTCTTCTTTCTTCTCCACTTCCTACACCACGGATTCTAGGATCAATAAATGGATTCTTACCTTTATGGAGAATCTTATCTTGCATTTCTTTTGACATAAATTCAGGATAAGCAGTATGGATAGCAGTAGCATCCCAAATCATTCCATCTAAGTAAATTGGTACATTAATATCAGATTCTGCAATAGTTGCCACAACATCTTGGGAACGTCCAACAGCAAATGAAGGTATAATTACTTTTCCACCCCTATCAAGAGTTTCATTAATTTTTTCCATTAAATGGATTTCAGCTTCTTTATGAGATTGTGTGATTTTAGTTCCATAAGTAGACTCTATTATCAATGTTTCTACACGAGTAAAATTAGTTGAAGCAGGTGCAAATAATTTCGTAGGAGCATATTTCATATCTGAAGTATAAAGTACATTATGCAACCCATCTCCAACATGCAAATGAACAGTTGAAGAACCTAGTAAATGTCCTGCATTGCTTAAAGTTAATCTCATGTCAGGTGTAATATCAGTTACCTCACCATAATTCAAAGTAATACAATGTTTCAATAATTCTTCAATATCTTTTGATTGAAACGGAGGTTTAGTACCTTCTCTTTTATTAATTTTCAAGAAATCTAGTTGTAACATAGTTGAAGTATCTCTTGTAGGAGCAGTACAGTATAATGGCCCTTTGAATCCAAACTTGTATAGAAATGGTAGCATACCACAATGATCCATATGAGAGTGAGATAAAACTACAGCATCCAAATCTTGAATTTTAAATTCAGGAGCATCTAAATGAGGATAAGGATTTGAATCTTTTTTAACAGAAATTCCACAATCTACCATTACATTACTTTCTGGTGTTTGGAATAACAAACATGAACGACCTACTTCTCTAAAACCACCCAAAGTAACTAATCTAATATAATCTACTGATTTTTTATCTTCTGTATAAATCTTTTCACCTAATTTATTCAAGAATTTCTTTCTATAACCAGCTTCTTTATGCAACATGTTTCTAATACTTTTGATAACATCAGAATCAATCATAGGAGCTCTCTTAATTTCAGGAGTCCACATTGTAGTATTCTTTATTTCAGATAGAGTTTTACCTTGTCTACCAATTACTAACCCAGGTTTTGTAGCATGCACTACAACTTTTGCAAATTCTGGCTCAAAATAAATATCTTTGATACCAGCTTCTTTAGGAACCAATTTTCTAATCAATTCTTCTGTAAATCCTTCTTTTTTTACTATACCAGGATCAGCTCTAACCTCTATTCTTTTCTTTATTTTATTGACTATACGCTTTATCAACATTATATTGCTTCTAAAGAATTCCTTGTTCTTAGTATACAGAATTATCTCACTACCTTCATATGATATATCTGATATCATAGCGTCTTTAGGTAATTCTGTCTTTATTTTCTCAATTATATGCATTCTACACACCTATACGTTGCATCAATCCTAGAATTTATTTTATTTTCCAAACGTTCCTACTTCTTCTTGAGTAAGCATCTTTGTACCTTGTTCTGTAATAACAGCTACCTGTATTTCTGTTCCACCTGAGAAAATATCTCTTTCACGAGCAGCTTTTACAGCTTCAATTGCTAGTTTTATTCCGTCATCTTTTTTCATATCCTTAACATATCCGTTTTCTAATACACCATATGCAAATGGTGACCCAGAACCAGTTGAAATGAAATCATCTTCATCTCCACCACCTACTGGATCTAATGAATATACATGAAAACCTGATTTATCATGACCACCTAAAATTAACATAGCCATAATAGGATAATATCTATTTCCTTGTAAAATATTAGCAAGTAATGTGTTAACAGCTTTGATAGTCATGTCATTTCTACGAGACATTTTGTATATTTTAATTTCAGCTTTCAATAATCGAACTAATTGCTGTGCATCACCTGCACCACCAGCTGTTGTTAAAGCAATTTTATCATCGACTGAGTATACTTTCTTAGCGGTTTTGCTAGCTACTAAGTTACCCATGCTTGACTTGCTATCACTAGCAAGAATTACAGCGTCTTTACATTTTATTCCAATAGTAGTAGTTCCTTTTTTTACATTTGCACTAACCATATTAACACCAAATATATTTTCATAGTTTCAAGAATGTGTTTCCAATAGATATCATAAACAAAGTAAGATATTTAAAGGTTACAATCAGTACGCCTTGGCAATATA
>EAAG01000019.1:0-10029 GCA_026058435.1 Candidatus Aenigmatarchaeota archaeon
TCCTGTTCACAATCTGGATCATAACAATCACTTGAATAATCATCAGTTGCTCCTAGCCAATCTTCACATTCTTCGTTAGCATACAAATCATAATATTCATCTTCTGTTCCAAACCAACAATCTAAAGCGTCTTGTGGTAATTCTTGATATTCTCCATCAAATTCAACACATTGACCGTCAACAGCTTCTTGGTCGAAATAGCAACATAAATCATCATCAAAAGAATCAATAGAAGCAACACATGACAAACCTATCTGACATTCATCATCATAATCACAATCTCCTTCGTAAGCCATTTTATCTTCAAGAGGTACTTCTTCTGCAACACATTCACCATTTGATGCAAATTCATATGATTGACAACAAAGACCACTTCCAAAGAACCAATCAGTTGAGTCTACGCATAAAAGTTCTTGTTCACATTCTGCATCAAATTCACATGGTCCTTCTCCGTATAAAAGTAGTTCTTCATCTTCAAAGTCGTCTTCAAAATAAATATCTTCTACACACTCTCCAAGATCACCAGCATAGATATCACACGTATCTCCTTCATAACAATCATCATCTGAATAGCAACCTTCTAAACATTCGTTATCAATACATATTTCACCATAATCACAATCGTAATCATCTTCACAAATATCACCAATAGCTAGACCTGTTATACCGGAAAATATGTCATTTAAATCAACAGCTGCATATGCAGTTGTCACGGAAAAAACTGCTACTAAAACTATGAATAAAGTTATGATACGATTCATAAATTATATTGGATTTTATAGTATATATCTATGTATTTGGTTGTTTGTGGCTTAAAAATCTATTTATATACTCTGATTGTTATTTTTAAATAGCAGATAAAATAAACGTAATTAGATTGAGGTGTATGTATGGCAGAAAATGTAAAAGATAATAATGACGAAGAATATGAGCTTGTTCCATTAAATCCTATTAGGAAAATTGAAAAGCGCCTAGCACAAGTTGAGCAAAAGAAAAGTGGTGGCGAAATCAATAAGGAATTATTAGACATGGCTCGTATAAATCAGGAAGTTGTGGATGATTTAGTTAAGACCAATTCTAAGATGACTTCAAAAATTGCAGAAATGATTGATTCAACTGAAAAACTTACAGATAAAATCAGTTCATTTATAGATAGAATTGAAGTTAGTGGAGAAGAAAGCGAACACAACACTGAAGATGAGAAAAAAATGGTTAGTAAATTGGAGAAGTTGGAAAAGAGACTTAATGCTGTGATTGTATCTGGCTCAAGTCAAAGACGCTCTGCGGTTCCAAGACGACAACGACCATTAAGAATGCCTTAATTTCTGAAAGTTTTATTCTTTATTTGATTTATATATTGGAACTATCATATTTAGATTATGATAAGCAGAAAAGGTCAGCAAGATGTTCTATCTGCTGTTATGCTTACAGGAATTATGGTAGTTATTGTTGGTTCTGTATATTTCTGGGGTATACCATTAGTTCAGAAAAATAGAGATGTGAATGCTTTGCAAAATTCTGAGGACTTTATGCGCACTTTGAGTGATAAAATTAAATTTGTTGCAAATAATGCAGGAAGGGATCAACTTTCTGTTAATGTTCCTGTTATAATATCATTTAATAGTGAATTTGATGCTATTACTCTTGCAATAGAAACAGAAGGTTCTATTTATGCAGCAGAAGCAGACATACCGTTATCAAGAACAGGAAAAGAAACGTGTACATTTGAAACAGAAACAATTGGCACCTGGGGAGTAGACCAACCAGAAGTATTATGTGTAAGATCATCAAAACTTGCAGAAAATGCATACAAGAGCATATATACACTGCAATATATTGATTTGGAGAGAGCAATTACTGAGACTGCTAGTAAGACACATAGAATAGATTTAACTGGAACTGATGGAAGTGTTGGTCAAGACCATAGTATTGTAATAGAATATGATGGTGCTACTGAAATTGGCACTGTATTAAATACCAAAGTCAAGATAACATTATTATGATTAATAGGAAAGGTCAGACTCGAATTGTAGGAGAGATGCTTCTTTTTGCAGTAGGAGTTATGATCCTTAGTTATATTCTCATAACATTTGGTATAGTACAAACTGGTGTTAATGAACTTAGTGTAGTAGATCAGCTTCGGGGTGTTAATAATTATATAACCACAACATTCATGACTGTTGCAAATACCGAATCATCTAGAGCTAATATGACAATCGAACTTCCTCTTAGGGTTTCAGGATTTGATTATATTATTGAGATATATAATGATGAAGAAACGCTAGATGATTATTATTTAGTTACATATCTTGCAGATGAACCGTCAACAAATACAACTGAGCAACTTTTTAATAGCAGAAACAATTATATTATAGAGGAAACGGTACTTAGAAGTACTAATGTGCATTATGTTGTGAAACTGGAAGATGAAAAATTAAGTATAGAATATTTTCAATTTCCTGAGGTGATAGAATGACTAAAAAAATGAGGTTTAAATTTAGAAAACCTAGTTTTGTGGAAGAAATTACTTCTGGAAATACTGATTCAATTTATGGTGGAAAGATAAAAACTGGAATGTTGAATGCTAATACATCTAATGATAAATTTATTGAAGATAAAAAACCAGAACCTAAACAAAAGAAAGTGTTAGTAAAATTCGTACCAATGGATATCCCTGTTTCTGAAAGACGTTTTGATGATATGGTTATTGAAACTACTACAACAGATAAAGAAGAGATTCCATCATATGAAACCCAACCAAAACCATATCGTCCAATAAAACTTTCGTTTAAACCAAAAAAGCCTGAAGATGAGGAAATTAAAACCCCAAAATTCAAACCACCTAAAGCAGGGATGGTTGATGGAATAAGTACAGGTATGCTGCCAACAATGGGTGGTGGACAAAATATTATAATCGGTGGTGGGGAAGGACTTGGTTCTCTTGAAGAACTTCTTGGAAAAAAGAAGAAAAAGAAAGAGGTTGATGGTTTTGAAATACCTTTTATTGAAAATGTTGACATACCAAAATTTATGGAACTTCCACAAAAAGAATTAAGAACTGTTGATGAAAGATATCCTCTTGTTCCGAGACATCCAAAACAAAATGAAAGGGTATTTGCTTATGCACGAATATTTTGGGATTTTAAGTCAAATCAACTTACTTATGAAGTTATTGAACCAAAATTAACTCCAGAAGAAAGTAAAAATATACAAGAGATAAAGGAATTTATACAAGAAAAACTTGATATAAATTTTGCTACAATTAGAAAAAAAGAAGCAGTTAATTATATTAAAAAAATATTTGATGATGCTATTTCTTATTTTAAAATTACAGATAAAGAAAAACATGGAATTTACATTTATTATATTGTACGGGATTTCATTGGATTAGGAAAAATCGACACTCTTATGAGTGATGATATGTTGGAAGATATTTCATGTGATGGTGTTGGTATACCATTATATATTTATCATCGAAATCCAAAATACGGTTCATTGAAAACAAACGTTTCTTTCAAAGATAAAAATGAATTAGATAGTTTTGTAATGAAAATATCTGAAAGAAGTGGAAAAAATATTTCTGTTGCTAAACCATTATTAGATGGTACATTACCAGATGGGAGCAGAGTTCAAGCAACTCTTGGTAGTGATATCGCACGGTTAGGAAGTAACTTTACTATAAGAAAGTTTACTGAAAAACCACTTACTCCAGTTGATCTTATACAATTTGGTACTATGGATGTGAAAACAACCGCGTTTCTGTGGTTGTGTGTTGACTATGGTTCATCTATAATGATTTCTGGTGGAACTGCTACAGGAAAAACGAGTATGTTAAATGTTCTGTCATTGTTTATTAGACCTCAGATGAAAATTATCAGTATTGAGGATACAGCTGAATTAAGGTTACCTCATCCTCACTGGATACCTGAAGTTGCTAGAGCACCAATAGAAACTAAGGGTGAAATAGACATGTATGAATTATTGAGAGAATCTCTAAGACAGCGCCCTGATTATATTATTGTGGGTGAAGTTAGGGGTAGAGAAGCTTATGTATTATTTCAGCAGATGACTATTGGACATCCAAGTATGTCTACTATCCATGCTGAGTCTATTGATAAGCTTGTTGACAGACTTACTACTGCTCCTATATCCCTTTCGCCAAATCTTCTTCAGAATCTTGATGTTATAGTATTCCTCAAAAGAGTAAGAAGGAAGAATAGAGTTTTCAGAAGAATAGAAGTTGTTCAAGAAATGGTTGGATTTGATAAAAAAGCTAATGTTCCTATATCTAACACGGTTTTCAAATGGGATCCTAAAGATGATGAATTTGAAATAAAAGGTAAAAGCGTTCTTTTGAAAAAAATATCTTCTGCTTTGGATATGAGTGAAGATGAGATAAAAGAAGAGATAGAAAAAAGGGCGTTAGTGATTAAATGGATGGTTCAGAAAGGAATAAAGGATTATAGACAGATTGGACAAATCATTAACATGTATTACACTTCTCCTGATTACGTTATACAGCGTTTGGGGGCTGAAGTAGCATGACTTTAATTAATAGTATTGCACTTTTTTCCAGAAATATGTTTGGTAAATATGCAAAAACTTTCAAACCATACCTAAGCGATGTCCAGAAAGATATAGAAAAAACAAAAATTGGTTTAACACTAGAAGAGTATATTTCGGTTGCAATATTCACATGTATTCTAACTTTTTTTATTGAAACTATAATGCTTACATTAATTTTCGCAATTGTTATCAATAATGTTATTTTTGGAATTGTTCTTGGAATAGGATTGTCTATTATCCTAACTGGTATAGTAATATTTTTGTTTTACTTATATCCTAGCGTTGTTTCTGGTGGACGTGAAAAAAATATAGATAGGATGCTTCCTTTTGCAGTATCATATCTTACTGCACTCTCAAGTGGAAGTACTGAAATATCAAGTATGTTTAAGACTCTTGGTTCTTTTAAAAAATATGGTGAGATAAGTGCTGAAGCTAATACTATTGCAAGAAATATAGATATGTTTGGAATGACTGCAGTTGAATCAATAAAGAGAGTTGCTGAGCGTACACCTTCTGAAGGATTCAAAGATTTGCTTTTTGGAATAAATACTGTTCTTGTTTCTGGTGGGGATTTAATGAGTTATCTTGATGGAAAGAGCAATGATTTGATGGCTGACTATAGAAGAACAATAAGAAAATATTCAAATACATTATCTCTTTTTGTGGAAATATATCTTACTTTACTGATAACTGGCTCTGTGTTTTTCATTGTATTATCTTCAGTTATTTCAGTTATATCTGGTGGTCTTGGAACTGTATTATTACAAACTTTTGTTGTGTTTGTATTACTTCCAATAATATCAGCTGGGTTTATACTATTAATTAAATCAACATCGCCGACAGATTAGGAGTGATTAGATGAGGAAAAAAAGTACGTTTGAAAGTCTATTTGGAAACAATCTTATGCAATCCCCTTTATTTTTTGTAATATTGTTCCTTGTAATTGTAATTATCGCTATATTTGTTGGGTTTGTTGTAGGAATCGCAATGACCTTTAACATAATAATATTTGGTCTTTTGGTTATCGCAATCCCTTATTTTATATATCAATTCTTTGAATTCAAAAAAATCAAAGCTTATGAAGAACAATTCCCAAATTTCCTTAGAGATTTATCAGGTTCTCTTTTTGCTGGTCTGTCTATGATACAAGCTATCCAATCATTAGCTAACAGTAATTATGGCGACCTTACAAAAGAAGTAAAGAAAATAAACAATCAGATAAGTTGGAATATTCCAATGGAGGATGTTCTTTCCAGCTTTAGTGATAGGATGAAGAAAAGTGAAATTATAAGCATGTCCTTGATGGTTATGTCACAAGCTCAAAAATCCGGTGGAGATATGCAAAATATACTTGGTTCACTTGCTGATAATATTGAAAAAATAAAAGATGTTGAAAGTGAGAAAAGAGCTCTTCTTGGTCAACAAGTTACAATGATGTATGCAATATTTTTTATATTTATTGGAATATCAATTACTCTTATCATGTTCCTTGTTCCGTTGTTACAATCTAATGCTATTACTCAAATGGGTTCTATTGGTGGTCTTGGTGGTGGCGATGTTAATCCATGTCAAGTATGTATTGATAACCCAGATCCCGGATGTTTTAGTTGTGGAATTATAACCCATGTTTCTAATACATTCTCATTTGGAGGAGTAGATGATCCTCAATCATATTACAAATCATTATTCTTTTTGATGATAATTATTCAAGGTATATGTTCTGGTCTTGTTGCTGGCCAGATTGGAAGCGATTCTGTTGTCGGAGGTATAAAGCATAGTCTTATAATGGTGGTTTCAGGCTTTGTTATATTCCTTGCAGCAACAGGTCTTGGTTTTATATAAGAGGTTAGAAAATGAAAGCACAAACAGGTATTGAATTTATTGTAAGTACTATGATATTTCTACTTACAATAACATACGCAACATTAACTATTATCAACAATATGCCGGTGTATCATGATTACGCTGTTACTGAAGACTTGATAACCAGATCCTATCAAATGTCTGAATATATTGTATTTGATTATCTTGCATCTACTGATAGATATGTGATTGATAGTGTTAAGAAAAATGCTCTTGTGGATATATGTGAAGGAAGTGGTGTTGATACTGTAATAAGAAATCAAAATATACGTGACGAGTTTGATCTTGACTCAAAGGACATAATATTAACTATAAAAGAAGTTGACGATCCACGAACTCAGGGGACTGAAAATGATTTAGTGATTAATTGCAGAAGCACAGCTTCTTCAATTAGTAAAGAAATTACAGTTAGACGTTATGCTATTTATGATAATAATATTGTAAGTGTTGAGGTTGCTGTTGTATGAGAAAAAGAAAAGGATTTATTAAAGTTGTTGAAGCTATTGTAGCATCTATCATAGTGTTGGCTTCGCTTACATACTTTTTTGGTTATCATATTGAACCTTCTGACTGGCCAGATTCTCAATTAAAAATTCAAAGTAGAGATTCCCTAAATGTTCTTGATTTCCAAGAGGGTTTAGAAAAATATATGCAAAGTGGTGATGCTGTAGATCGAGATAATTTGAGAATACATATAGATTCCATGGTTTCTGAAAGAATAGGATTTGCTATTAATATTATAGGTGCTCCTAATCCAGTTATATCCATTGCATGTGTTTACTGCAATGAAAATGAGGGGTTAATCGGGGAAAAGGAAGCTATTGAAAATCGAACTGATCCATTTTCTACTATTAGTGGATATGATATGCGCGGAAGGAAATTAAGAGTTGCTGTTGATAATAAGTATGCAATAACTGACATCAATGAAGCTGACGAAAAATACGATATCATGTTCATATATGGATATCCTGATATTGGTTTTACTGTTGATGAGAGAACAGAGATAAAAGAATATCTTGAAAATGGTGGAAATGTGATATTGTTTGGCCCTCTTGACGGAATAACATCTGATGACGACTCTTTTATTCAAGATGTGTTTGGAATCTCTTCTTTTTCAGGAAATTCTGTGATTAGAAGTAGTTTTGTTGATGAAGTAAATGATGCTGGAACATCTGCTTCAAAAATATATTATTATTACTATAATCTTACTGGAAGATCGGTTTTAGCTAACTTTAATCTTAATGCTAATAATGTTGATAAAAATATCAATACTATTACACATTTTGATGATACTGCATCAATTCAAGTTAATGAATATGAAAATGGTAGAACTGCATGGGTTAATTCATATGACCGAAGTGATAGAAATGTGAATAGTTTACTACAGAGCGTCCTGTTTTGGTTGGCTGAGGACTTTGAAATTATACCAACACCTCAATTTACATTGACCCTTCCAAGCAATTTCTTCAAAACATACTATTTGATGTCAAGCATTGAGGATTCCTTTAATATGTATAAAGTTGGATTGACAATGTGGTACATCTTTTAATGAGTTTAAATCGTTTTTTACTAACCTTCAAAGGTGATAACATGGAAAATGAATTTTGTATAAAATGCGGGAAAAAATCTGTGAAAAAAAGTAATTTCTGCGAAAAATGTATTCAAAATCAGTATGATTTGTTTAGTGTTAAGAATGTAACTGCTCAGAAATGTAGAGTATGTAAGCTTTATGAAGTAGGTAGAAAATGGGTTGCGTTTAAAGATGATAAAGAAGCTGCATTAGAAATTGCACAGAATAATATAAAGATTCTTGGAGATATCTCGGATATAAAATTAAAAGCAAAGGACATGTTTGGTAAATATCAGGTGAAAGTTTCAGCAAAAGGTGCTGTACATGAGCTTGGAACTGATGTAGTGGTGAAGAAAAAAGAAACCAGAACAATGATGGTTATATTCAGACGATTGAAATGTGATATCTGTGTAAAGATGAGTGGAAATTACTATGAAGCGTTAATTCAATTAAGGGGAGATAAGAAAGATAAACTTCTAAAAGAAACTAAACTAATTGCACGTGAAAAAGATATTGTAGCAATAGAAGATAAAAAAGAGGGATATGATGTGCGTATTATGTTTAAGACTAATGCTAAACGAATTATAAGTATAATAAAAAGAAGAAAATTATCAAAGATGATAAAGAAGTCTTATAAAGATAAAGGAGAAAAGAAAGGTAAAAAGCTGTATAGAGATTACTATTCAGTGAGATGATTATTATGGAAGAAGGACCAATTCGAGTGAGAATGCCAAGAGGAAACCAATTGTTTGGTGTAGTTGAAATGTTACTTGGTAATAGTATGCTCCGTGTTAGATGTAGTGATAATAAACTAAGATTAGGAAGAATACCTGGAAGATTTAGAAAAAGATTGTGGGTACGCCCTAAAGACATTGTACTTGTAGAACCATGGGAAATACAAGGCGATGAAAAAGGTGATGTTGTTTACAAATATAGAAATGCAGAAGTTCAATGGTTGAAAAGAAAGAATATACTAAAAATGGATATCTAAGGTGATTTCTACATGATCAAGAATGTTAGAATACCTATTCCCAGAATCGCTGTGCTTATAGGGAAAAATGGTGCTACAAGAAAGAACATAGAGAATTCATGTGATGTTAAGCTAAAAATATACAAAATTGGCGGAAACGTTGAAATAGAAGGAGAAGCTCTTGGTGTGGTTATAGCTGAAGTTATTGTTACTGCAATTGCAAGAGGGTTTTCTCCTGAAAAAGCTAATTTACTTCATGATGAAAATAGAACTCTTGCTATATTAAATATATCTGACGACAAGAGAGAATTAAAGAGAATTAAATCAAGATTGATAGGAACCGGCGGGAAAAGTAGGAGAAACATGGAAAGGCTTACTGGCACATACATATCTGTATATGGTAAAACTGTATCTATTATAGGTCCACATGAAAATGTTGATAAATTGCAAAGTGGCCTCGAAAAGCTTATTAAAGGTACTTCCCATAGATTTGTCTATCAACATCTTGAAAGGGTATTCAGTAAGATGAGAAAAAGGGAAAAAAAGCGTGAAAAAAATGGTCGATAAAAAAAGTGCAGAGTATTTTGCTACACAACAAAAAGAGATTTCTGTTTCAGAGTTCTTTGAAAAAAATAAACATTTACTTGGTTTTGATAATCCTACTAAGGCATTACTTATTGTAGTGAAAGAAGCAGTTGACAATGCTCTCGATGCTTGTGAAGAAGCTGGAATACTTCCTGATATTAAAGTTAAGGTTAAGAACAAACGAGATGATGTATTTACTCTAAGTATTGAAGATAATGGTCCTGGTATTGTAAAACAACAAATTCCTAAAATATTTGGAAAGTTGTTATATGGTTCAAAGTTTCATAAATTTAAACAATCAAGAGGTCAACAAGGAATAGGTATTAGTGCTGCTGTTTTGTATGCACAATTAACAACTGGTGTTCCTGCTAAAGTATATTCAAAACTTCCTGGAAAAGATAAGACACATGTTTTCATCATGCATATTGATACAATGAAAAATGAGCCAGAAATAATTGAAGAATATGATATAAAA